>JBLNDA010000029.1:0-3922 GCA_050261175.1 Clostridia bacterium | reverse complement strand
GTCCTTGCCGGTTTACGGGCGGGCTTCTTTCCGGACCTCGCTTTGTATCCAGAAGTCCGGCGTGAGTGCGTGTACGGTGAAAGCCGCATCGACTTCCGGCTCTCAGGGTTGACCGCAGGCGACTGCCTGCTGGAGGTGAAGTCTGTGACCCTCGTGAGAGGCGGGCGGGCGCTGTTTCCTGACGCGCCGACTGCCCGGGGGGCGCGCCATGTGCGCGAGCTTGCCCGCGCCGTCGCGGAAGGGCTCAGGGCCACGGTGTTGTCCGTCATCCAGCGGGAGGATGCGGACTCGCTTTCACCGGACGACGAGACCGACCCCGCCTTTGGGGCGGTACTTCGCGAGGCGGTGCGGTCAGGGGCCGAGGTGCGCGCGTACACGTGCAGGGTGGCGCTGGACAGGATCTGTTTGCACCGAGAGGTGCCCGTCACCTTCTAAGCATGGGTTCACAAGTTTGCATAAGGTTGTCAGAGGGACGCGGCCAGCCTCGGACTCATGGGCGGGGTGGGGGCTCTCGGACTCGCTTGTGATGTCGTACACGAGCATGCCGACTAAAGGGGTGCTGGCCGGGTGCGGGCACGGAGGATCAGGGGTTGCTACATCCCAGTCGAGCGGGCACGCCATGTCTCACAGAGAGCCCAGCCGGAGGAAGTGTACGAGGTGCTCGAGAATGGAGAGTTCAAGCCGCTGTGGGTACGGACGAGATCTTTCGGAAAGTCCGCAGCCTACTCGGTCCGGTTCGATGTCGGAGACATGGTGAAACTCGGCCGCGCAGCCCGGCGATTGGGCACGGGCCGGTCTACTCTGGTAAGGGCCATTGTAAAGCAATGCCTGAACAACAACAACGGCGAAGAGGCGTGCGTGTCGGACGGTGGGCGGGGTTACATGGCTTTCGCCCGAAAGCTCCCGAATTCATCCCGGGGACGAAGTTGACAAGAGTGTGGCCGAGGACGGCTGCCTCAAGGCCGCCGCCGAGATAGGCGAGGCCCAGGAGGGCCCGCGGCTGCACTGGTGACGAACTGGTAGATGCGATACTGCCAGAATGTCCGATACAGCCCGCTAATGGGAGGGGCCAGATGATGTGTTCTGAAGACGATACCCGCCACGACGACGGCGCGAGCACGCGGCGGACCATGGGTTGAAGGATTCTGGCCCCGTCATGGCGAATAGGAACCCTGCTAAGCGCCGTGTTACCTCGGTTACCTCGTCGAACTCATCTGAGCACCGCGCAAACGGGCGATTCTGAGGACCGCGCAAGCGGGTGATGGAGTCCGCCGTAACCGCCCGACAGGGCTGATGACTCCTGCCATGAATAGGTCACAGGGAGGGGCATCAGCATAATGAGTATGGAGAGGGCGTTGCTGGTCGGGCTCGGCGGTTTTGTGGGGGCTGTGTTGCGGTATGTCCTTGGAGGGCTGGTGCACAGGTATCTCGACGCAGCGCGTTTTCCGTATGGCACTCTCACGGTGAACCTGCTAGGTTGCCTGGCCATAGGGTTCCTGGCTGGCATGGCTGATGCGCGCGGGGCGTTTACGCCCGAGTCGCGCGTGTTCGTCTTTATCGGCATAATCGGGGCCTTCACCACGTTTTCGACCTTCAGCTACGAGACGATGAGCTTCCTACGCGACGGGCAGGCTCTAGCTGCTGTTGTCAATGTCACATTGCATGTCCTGCTGGGCCTCGCTGCCGTATGGGCCGGCGATGCACTATCCCGGTGGATGTGAGGCGATTACGATGGTGCTTCCGGAAGACGGGCTGCTTCTCCGGGTCTTCATCGGCGAGAGCGACAAGCACGATGGCGTCCCGCTATACGAGTGGATCGTTCGTCAAGCCCGCGAGCACGGGCTGGCCGGCGCGACGGTCCTGAGGGGCATCATGGGTTACGGCGGCCACAGCCGGATCCACTCCACCAAGATCCTGCGGCTTTCCGAGGACCTGCCCGTGATTGTGGAGATCGTCGACGCGCGCGAGCGGCTCGAGGCGTTCCTGCCCGTCATCGACGGCGCGATACGGGAGGGGCTGGCTACGACGGAGAGCGTCCAGGTTAGGTTCTACCGCGGCGGGACGGGGCGAGGGACGGCGCAAGGAACGGGGTGGGAAATGGGGTGAGGAACGGGGGGCGGGGCATCGGACGGATCAGGGAAAGGGGGACGGAAAGGGGGACGCGCGCCATATTGCGGCACATGACTTACTACAACCTCCGGGACGCCATGACAGAGCCGGGCTGTCCCATATGCAGGCTTGTGAACGACGCGGTCGCTCGCTACCTCGAGACGTTCCTCTATGAGAATGTCAACGATCCCGGCATGCGGGTGGATCTACGGCGGTCCAACGGCTTCTGTCCTGACCACGCCGGGCTGCTTCGGGAGCACGGGGACCCGCTCGGGCACGCCATCATCTACGGGGACCTCGTCGACCACGTGCTCGAGTCGCTCGAGGGCCTGCTCTGGGCCTGCGGTAGCGGCAGTGCGCGGTTGCCCGCGACTGGGACGGTCGCCTCACTGGCGGACGACTTGCTTCCCGGACGCAGATGCCCGGCGTGTCTTGTGGCGCGTGAGGCAGAGCAAAGGTATATCGAGGTGCTGATCGCTGAGCTGGGATCGATGGGCGACGTCGGACCAGGTTCCGACCCCCGGTGGGGCACCGGTGTCGGATCCAGCGCCGGCCTCGGGTCGAGCGCCCAGCTTGGATCGGCCGCCTGCGAATTTGGCGCCGGCCTCGAGAGGGCGCTTACGTCATCTGATGGGCTCTGCCTTTCTCACCTCGCCCAGGCATTGAAGGCGTCGCGACACAGGGCGGCTGCCACGCGGCTCCTGCGGGCGTCCATAGCGAAGCTGGAGGAGCTGAAGGCCCAGCTTGCTGAGATAAGGCGGAAGCACGACTACCGCTTCTCCGGCGGGCCGTGGGGGGCCGAGAAGGACGCCTGGGCGAGGGCCGCAGCCCTCTGGAGCGGACACCCAGCGGAAAAAGGACAGGCAATATGAGATGACTTTGTTGGCCTCACGGCACGCCAGCCAGCCTTCCACGACATGACGGAATACACCAACGTGCCGCGATGCCAGCCGGGGCGACATCGGCGCATGAGACAGGCCTCCGGCGGCGTGCCAGGGGCTACGGGGCGCTGGAAGTACTGAGTCCCTGCGAGACCGTGAGTATAATCATCTGTGAGATACGGAGGTGAGACACATGCCCGAGGAGACAAGGATGATCCATGTGAGAATGCCCGTTTCGCTTGTAAAGGCGCTGGATGACATGATCAAGAAATCGTCTCGTCCTATGTCGCGCTCCAGGTTTGTTGTGGAGGCTGTTGCAGGCAGCATCCAAAGAGAGAGGTACCTCAGCGCCGTAAAGGGTATGGCGGGCATGCTGACAGCTGAAGAAGTGCCCCACTGGCGAGATGAAAAGGCCATCGACAAGTGGTTATCGGATAACCGGGACGCCGACAGGAGGGCATCCAGGGAAAAGTGGGAAGTATAGTATATCTGCTTGACACGACGGTCTTCATCGACGTGTCCAGGGGAAACCAGACGGTGATAGACTGGCTGATGGCTCGATCCGATGAACCGGAGACAATAGCCACGTCAGTTGTGGCCGTAGCCGAGTACTTCTCAGGTATACCGCGTGACAAGCGTGATCAAGCCAGAGAGTACTTGTCCGCCTTCAACGTCTTGCCGGTTACCTTCGAAGATGCCGTCCGCGCCGGGGAGATCCGTCACCCTTGTCGAAGTCGCGGAGGACGATAAGGAAGATGCCGTCCGCGCCGGGGAGATCCGGTGGGACTGTGCCCACAAAGAGATCACAATTGCCGTGGCTGACGCCCTTCACGGGGCGATCGCTGTCAGAAGAGGGTTTACCGTGGTAACGTCGAACCCTGCCCACTTTCCTTTCGCGCCAACTCTCGACCTTCGGAAGGGCGGACGGCCAT
>JBLNDA010000028.1:0-59242 GCA_050261175.1 Clostridia bacterium | reverse complement strand
GGCTCGGCTCGCGGCTCGGCGTCCTCCACGTTTCCACGGGCGAGATGTTCCGGGAGGCGCTCTCGCAGAAAACGCCCCTCGGCATGGAGGCCCGTAAGTACATGGACGCCGGCAAGCTGGTGCCGGACGACATCACCATCGGGCTGGTCAGGGAGAGGCTCAGCCGCCCGGACGCCTCATCAGGTTTCATCCTGGACGGGTTCCCCAGGAACCTTGTGCAGGCACGGGCGCTCGAGAACGTGTTGCGGGACCTCGGGGCCGAACTTGATGCCGCCGTAAGCATCGAGGCGGGCACGGAAACGGTTGTGCGGAGGCTCTCTGGGCGTAGACAGTGCAGGCGGTGTGGTGCCGTGTACCACGTGGAGTTCAACCCTCCTTCCGAGCCGGGGACGTGCCCCAAGTGCGGTGGTGAACTGTACCAGCGCAACGATGATCGGGAGGAAACGGTGAGGGAACGGCTCAGGGTGTACACGGCGGAGACCGCGCCAGTCAAAGAGTACTACCGGAAAAAAGGCGTCCTTGTATCGGTTGATGGTGAGAAAGGCATCGACGAGGTTACGCAGTCGATCATATCGGCACTTGAAGAAGGCAATGCTGTTGAAGAAAGTGTCTCCGATGGTGATTCGTAAAACCCCTGCGGAGATCGCCAGCATGAGGAAGGCAGGGCGGGTGCTTGCGGGGCTCTTGAAGGAACTGGCCGGCCTAATCAGACCGGGCCTCACGACGGGCGAGATCGACAGGTTCGCCGAGGATTACATCAGGAGTTGTGGGGCAGTGCCGTCCTTCAAAGGCTTGTATGGCTATCCCGCAAGCGCGTGCGTCTCGGTGAACGACGAGGTCGTGCACGGCATCCCGGGCAGCCGGCGCCTGCGCGACGGCGATATCGTAAGCGTCGATGTGGGGGCGATGGTGGACGGTTTCCACGGGGACTCGGCAGTAACGTTTCCGGTAGGGGACGTTTCGAACGAGGCCATGCGCCTCCTCCGCGTCACTGAGGAGTCACTTTACCAAGGCATCCAGCAGGCTCGCCCGGGGAAACGTGTTATCGACATATCCAGGGCGATCCAGGAGCATGTGGAGTCGCACGGATTCTCCGTGGTCAGGGCGCTCGCGGGCCACGGCATCGGACGCAGCGTCCACGAGGAGCCAAGGGTCCCGAATTTCGTGGTGCGGAACGATCCGGGGCCTGAGCTCAGGTCTGGGGCGACGCTCGCGATAGAGCCCATGGTCAACGCAGGAGGCTTTGACGTCTTGACGCTTGACGACAACTGGACGGTGGTTACGCGCGACGGCTCGCTGTCGGCCCACTTCGAGCACACCGTGGCGGTGACGTCAGACGGGCCTGAGATACTGACCGCTCTCTAGGTGTGTGGGAGGTCGGTGCGCAAGTGGAGATGCGACCGGGTCAGGTTGTCGTGTCGATCGCGGGGAGAGACAGGGGAAGACGGTACATCGTGGTGCGCGTCATCGACGATACCTTCGTTGCGGTCGTTGACGGGACTTACCGCCGAGTGTCCAATCCGAAGAAGAAGAACGTGCGCCATCTCATGTGGACCCGCAAAGTGGACAGCGGCGTCGGGTCGAAGGTCCTTGCGGGCGCGCGCGTTACCGACGAGGAGGTCCGGGAGGCTTTGAGGTCAGCTGAAGATGATTCCTGCGGGAAGGCGGACTGGTCTCATGAGTAAGAAGGATGCCATCGAGGTCGAGGGAACCGTCATCGAGGCGCTGCCCAACGCGATGTTCCGGGTCGAACTCGAGAACGGGCACAGGGTGCTTGCTCACGTGTCAGGCAAGATGCGTATGAACTTCATACGTATCCTGCCGGGAGATAGGGTGAGCGTCGAGCTGTCGCCCTACGATCTCACGCGGGGCAGGATAACCTACAGGTTCAAGTGAAGACGTATGGGCCATTTCCTGGAGGCGGGGCGCTGCGCGCCGCGAACCGGGAACGCCAGGGGGGGTTGAGATGAAAGTTCGGCCATCGGTCAAGAAGATATGTGACAAGTGCAAGATAGTAAGGCGCAAGGGCGTCCTCCGGGTCATTTGCGAGAACCCCAAGCACAAGCAACGGCAGGGCTAGGCTGGAGGTGAAATGAAAGAATGGCTAGGATTGCGGGGGTTGACCTTCCGAGGGACAAGAGAATCGAGGTAGCCCTGACTTATATATATGGGTTGGGTCTCACGACTTCGCGGCAGATTCTAGAAAAGACCGGCGTGAACCCCGATACGAGGGTTCGTGACCTCACGGAAGAAGAGATTACGCGCCTGCGCGAGGTCATAGATAAGGAGTACAAGGTTGAAGGCGAACTGCGGTCGGAGCAAGCCGGGAACATCAAGCGGCTAATCGATATCGGCACATATAGGGGCCTTCGGCACCGAAGGGGCCTGCCCGTCAGAGGACAGCGTACAAGAACCAACGCCCGGACGCGGAAAGGTCCAAGGAAGACCGTGGGCGTGAGGAGATCCAAGTGAGAAAGGAGGGCATGAGGCGTGCCCAGGAAGACGACCAGAGTGAAAAGACGTGAGCGCAAGAACGTCGAGAGCGGAGTCGCGCACATCCGGTCGACGTTTAACAATACGATTGTCACGATAACGGACCCCCAGGGTGGCGTGATCTCGTGGTCGAGCGCCGGTAAGCAAGGTTTCAAGGGTTCCAGGAAAGGGACCCCGTTCGCCGCACAGATGGCAGCGGAGGCCGCTGCCCGGGCGGCCATGGATCACGGCATGCGCCAAGTGGAGGTGCTGGTGAAGGGGCCTGGGTCAGGTAGGGAAGCGGCCATCAGGTCGCTGCAGGCCACCGGGCTTGAAGTGAGCATGATCCGCGACGTGACCCCGATCCCTCACAATGGGTGCCGGCCGCCGAAGCGCAGAAGGGTATGATAGGATTGGCTGGTGCGGTGGACAATGTCAGGAGGTGGAGGCTGAATGGCCAGGTACACAGAATCCGTGTGCAGGCTGTGCCGGCGTGAAGGTTTGAAGTTATACCTGAAAGGTGACAGGTGCTACACCGACAAATGCGCGGTGGATCGGAGGCCGTACGCGCCTGGGGAACACGGGCAGGGCCGCAAGAAGATGTCCGAATACGCGGTTCAGCTTCGCGAGAAACAGAAACTGCGCCGCATATACGGGGTCCTCGAGAGGCAGTTCGAACGCTACTTCGAGATGGCCTCGAGAAAGCGGGGCGTCACAGGCGAAGCGCTCCTCCAGATACTCGAGTCCAGGCTGGACAACGTCGTGTACCGGATGGGGCTGGCGACCTCGAGGGCAGAGGCGCGGCAGATGGTTAAGCACGGCCACATAGCCGTGAACGGCGAGAAAGTCAGCATACCGTCGTATCTCGTGGAGCCGGGCAATGTCGTGTCCGTTCGTGAGGGGAGCCGCGAGCTTACGAGGTTCAAGCTGGCGGCGGAGGCTGCCGGGGAGCGCACTGCGCCCGCGTGGCTGTCCCTCCATGCCGACGGCTTGGGCGCTACCGTTCTCGGCCTGCCCACAAGGGATCAGATCGACGTGCCCGTTCAGGAGCACATGATCGTCGAGCTCTACTCGAGATGAAGGTGGTCGTGCGTCGACCTACAGCGGTGTGCCGCATGACAGCAGGCTAGTGGCAAACGGTGCGCGGTCCGCACAAACCAGAAGGGAGAGTTGCGGATGATCGAGATTGAAAAGCCCAGAATCGAGTGTCAGGAGGCCACCGAAGAGTACGGGAAATTCGTGGTCGAGCCTCTTGAAAGAGGCTACGGCATTACCCTGGGGAACGCCCTCCGGAGGGTTCTCCTGTCATCCCTGCCGGGGGCAGCGGTTACTTCTGTGAAGATAGAGGGGGTCCTCCACGAGTTCTCCGTCATACCCGGGGTCGTGGAGGACACCATCGACATACTCCTGAACCTCAAGGAACTCCTGGTCAAGCTGCATTCAGACGGGCCGAAGGTCGTGAGGATCGAAGCCCAGGGTGAAGGAGAGGTCAAGGCCGCTGACATCATCGCCGATCCTGACGTGGAGATCCTCAACCCGGGACTTCACATCGCCACGCTCGACAAGGACGGTAGGCTCTTCGCCGAGATAACCATCGAGAAGGGCAGAGGATACGTCCCGGCTGAGAAGCGCAGAAACGAGCCGGTGATCGGCGTCATCCCCATGGACTCCATTTTCACCCCTGTCCGTAAGGTGAACTACCAGGTGGAGAACACACGAGTCGGGCAGGTGACGGACTACGATAGACTAATACTCGAGGTCTGGACTGACGGAAGCATTTCGCCGAAGGAGGCCACCAGCCTCGCGGCAAGGATTCTCTCAACCCACCTGGCGCTCTTCACGAGTCTCACGGAGACGGCCGACCGGGTGGAGATGATGGTGGAGAAGGCGGAGGACGAGAAGGACAAGATCTTGGACATGCCCATCGAGGAACTGGACTTGTCGGTGCGCTCGTACAACTGCCTGAAGAGAGCCGGCATAAACACTGTGCAGGAGCTCATCAGGAAGACCGAGGAAGACATGATGAAGGTCAGGAACCTCGGAAAGAAGTCGCTTGAGGAAGTCAAGGGGAAGCTCGCGAATCTCGGCCTTTCCCTCCGTCCATCGGAAGACCAGGAGGATTAGGATCTGAAGTCGAACGGAACAAGACCGCAAGAGCGTTTTGGAGCTCTGGTCCGGGAGGGATCTCGTCATGAACCAGGCGAAATTGGGGCGCACCAGCGCCCATAGGAAGGCAATGCTCCGCAGCATCGTGACATCGCTGTTCGAGCACGAGCGCATTCGGACTACCGAGGGCAAGGCTAGGCAGCTCGAGCCGGTCGCCGAGAAACTCATCACCTTGGCCAAGAGGGGCGATCTCCACGCCCGGAGGCTGGTGGCGGGGTACGTCAGGAGCGACGCCGTCACGAAGAAGCTGTTCGATACCATCGCGCCGCGTTACAGGGATCGTCAGGGTGGTTACGTGCGCACCGTGAAGCTTGGAGAACGTCGCGGAGACGCCGCACCTGAGGTCATAGTCGAGCTGGTGTAGCCGCGCGCACGGACACGCCCACGCTGCCTGCCTTCGCGGGGGCGGGGCGGCCGTGACCGGCAGCGGCGGGCGATGCCGGACGAGTGTCGCGGGGTAGGCGGGGCAAACGAGCCATCTCTTCCTGCAAGAGTGCGCGATTGCGCACTTTTTGTGGGTTTTAAGGGGGCGTCTCCTTGGAGGAGATGATCACGGCCGAGAACCTGGTGTACGAGTACGGGCCTGTCGAGGACGGCAGGCACCCTGCGCTTAGGGGCATAAGCCTTACCATAGCGCCGGGGGAGTTCGTCGCCATCATCGGCCACAACGGGTCCGGCAAATCGACTCTTGCAAAGCATTTCAACGCCTTGCTCCTGCCTACCTCGGGGACTGTGATGGTCAAGGGCATGAGAACCAGCGACGCGGGCAACCTCTGGAAGATCCGTCAGACCGTGGGCATGGTGTTCCAAAACCCTGACAACCAGATAGTGGCTACCACCGTCGAGGAGGACGTGGCCTTCGGCCCCGAGAACCTGGGCGTGCCCCCAGCGGAGATCCGGCGGCGCGTGCGGGAGGCGCTCGAGTGTGTCGACATGGCGGAGTACGTGCGGCACGCCCCCCACCTACTGTCCGGCGGCCAGAAGCAGCGCGTCGCCATCGCCGGCGTGGTCGCGATGCGGCCGGAATGCATCGTCCTGGACGAGCCCACCGCCATGCTCGATCCTTCGGGAAGGCGCGAGGTCATGCGAACTATCACCCGGCTGAACAGGGAAGAGGGTATCACCATCGTTTTCATCACTCACTTCATGAACGAGGCCGTCCAGGCCGACCGCGTGATAGTGATGGAAGCCGGGCGGATCGTTCTCGAAGGCAGCCCGCGCAAGGTATTCGCCCAGGTTGAGGCCCTGAGAGCTTTGCACCTGGACGTCCCGCAGGTGACGGAGCTCGCATACGAGCTGAACAAGGAAGGGGCGGGGCTTGCCCCTGACATCCTCACGGTGGAGGAGTTCGCCGACGCTATAGCGGGTGTGAGCGACCGGCCTCGAAAAACGGAAGAGAGGGGCGCGCGTGAGACCCGTGCGGGCGGCTGCGCCGTAAGCCGGGGAATCGGCGGAGACTGCGGGAGCGGCCGCCAAGGTCGTGCCGCCGCGACTTGGTATGAGGGCGGGTGAAGTAGGGCTGTGGCCATAAGAGTAGAGGAACTCTGCTTCACGTACAACCCGGGCACCCCGTTCGCGCGGTCCGCCCTCGAGGACATAAACCTGGAAATAGGTGACGGGGAATTCGTCGGCATCATAGGAGAGACGGGGTCGGGGAAGTCGACGCTGATCCAGCATTTCAACGGGCTCCTGAGGCCCACCCGCGGGCGGGTGCTGGTCGACGGCGTGGACATCTGGCGGAGAGACGTGCGTCTCAAGGATATCCGCCAGAAGGTGGGTCTGGTGTTCCAGTACCCGGAGCATCAGCTCTTCGAGGAGAGCGTGTTCGCTGATGTCGCCTTCGGCCCGAGGAACATGGGCTTGAACGAGGACGAGATCGCCGCGCGTGTCAGACGGGCCTTGGAGATGGTGGGCCTCGACTTCGACGCTGTCAAGGACCGGTCGCCCTTCGAGCTGTCGGGCGGTGAGATGAGGCGGGTGGCGATAGCAGGTGTGCTTGCCATGGAGCCGTCCGTGCTCGTTCTGGACGAGCCGGTGTCAGGCCTCGATCCGCGCGGCCGGGACGAGTTGCTCCGGGAACTCACAAGGTTGCACGAGGAATTCGAGTACACGGTCGTGCTGGTGTCCCACAGCATGGAGGACGTCGCGAGACTCGCGAAAAGGCTCGTTGTGATGCACATGGGCCGGGTGGTGGCCGACGGGCCCGTACGGCAGGTCTTCCGCATGACGGATCTCCTGATAGAGGCGGGTCTCGGGGTGCCGCAGGTCACTGAACTCATGCACGAGCTTGCGAGGCGCGGCAAGGGCGTGAAGACAGACGTCCTGACGGTCGAAGAGGCGAAGGTGGAGCTTCTGAGGCTCCTGAGGGGTGAAGGCCGTGTTCGGTAACGTGACCATCGGGCAGTACATACCCGGCGACTCGCTGGTGCACAGCCTCGACCCCAGGGTGAAGATATTCATCACGTTGGTCGTGATCACCGCCCTGTTCTTGGTACACACGATGGCGGGGTACGGTCTGATGCTCCTCTTCATTCTGGGCGCCGTGTTCCTGGCCCACCTGCCGGTGAGGTTCGTGCTGCGAGGTGTGCGGCCGCTGCTCTTCATCCTGGTGCTCACGTTCGGACTGCACCTCTTCATGAACGAGGGCCGGGTGCTCTTCAGGCTCGGACCGCTGGTGGCCACGTACGAGGGGGCCTTCAGGGGGTTTGCAATGTCCATGAGGCTCGTGCTCCTTGTTCTGGCCACGTCCATCCTGACCCTCAGCACGTCGCCCATCGAGCTCACAGACGGTATCGAGAGCATTCTCTCGCCGGCGAGGGCGTTCGGAATACCAGCGCACGAGCTTGCCATGATGATGACGATCGCCTTGAGGTTTATCCCTACCCTCCTCGAGGAGACGGACAAGATCATGAAAGCCCAGATGGCGCGGGGGGCGGACTTCGAGACGGGCAACGTTCTCCAGAGGGCGAGGAACCTCGTGCCACTTCTCGTTCCCCTTTTCGTGAGCGCGTTCCGGCGGGCGGATGAACTCGCCATGGCTATGGAGGCCAGGTGTTACCGGGGAGGCCAGGGACGGACGAGAATGAAGCAGCTTCACGTCGGGCCGAAGGACGTGCTGGCAGCCATCGGGTCAACGGCCGCCCTGGTCGCTGTGGCGGTCTACTTCTAGCGCTGGGGTGGGCCGCCGCGTGCCCATGCCGTTTCCCGGCGCGTGAGTCGTGCCCGGGGTCGCCGGCGCGCGGGATTCACGACGCCCCGCAGTGAGTGCGCGGGTAACCTTGGCATCCTTGATGACTCCAAGGACGGTGGCGGAGACCCATGACGCCGCGTTTGAGCGACCGAGCCGCGGCTCTGGAGCGGAGAGTACAGTCATGAGGAATGTCAAGCTCGTCCTCGAGTACGACGGAACCGCGTATTGCGGCTTCCAGCGCCAGGACGGCCGGCGGACCATCCAGGCTGAGCTGGAGAGGGCGGTGGCTGTCATCACCAAGTCGCCAGCGAATGTCGTTGGAGCGGGCCGCACAGACGCGGGGGTGCACGCCCGGGGCCAGGTGGCGAACTTTAGGACGGGCGCGAAGATGCCCGTGGAGAAGTTCGTCCCCGCGCTCAACAGCGTGCTCCCGGCGGACATCAGGGTGGTCAGGGCGGAGGAGGCCCCCTGGGAGTTTCACGCGCGGTACGACGCGCGCGGAAAGACGTACGAGTACACCTTGGACACAAGGCCGGTCCCCTCGGTGTTCCTCCGGAACTACGCCCACCACGTCCCCCTTGCCCTTGATCTGGAGGCGATGAGCGAGGGATGCGGACACATCGTGGGGCGGCACGACTTCCGGTCGTTTGCGGCGTCCGGCGGCGGGGCGAAGACGTTCACGCGAGAGGTCAAACGGTGCGCGTTGGAGGCTGAGGGGGGTCTCGTAAGGTTGACTGTAGAGGCCGACGGGTTTCTCTACAACATGGTGCGGATAATCGTGGGGACTCTACTATTGGTGGGCGCGGGAAAGCTGACGCCCCTCGACGTGGCGAGGATCCGGGACGCTCATGACAGACGCCTCGCGGGGCCCACCGCACCCGCGAAGGGATTGTGCCTGGTGCACGTCGACTACGGGGACGGCCCTGCTTGGAGCGGGGCCGCGGGGTTCGTTCTTGACACGCTGACGAGGCTATATTAGAATACGCTTTGGGGCTTGTGGCCCGCATTTGGCTTATCTAGCCGCGTTTTGCGGCGCGTAACGAGGCTCGAAGGTGGCACGGAGATCATCAGGTCAAAGGGTTGTGAGGTGGATTTCTTATGGCTGGCACTGGGCCCAGGCCCGACGCACAGGGCGGAGAATGGTACGTGGTCGACGCTGAGGGGAAGACCCTCGGCAGGCTCGCAAGCCAGGTTGCCGGGGTCATACGGGGCAAACACAAGCCCACATACACGCCAAGTCTCGATACCGGCGATCACGTGATCGTCATCAACGCCGAGAAGGTCAAGGTCACCGGCAACAAGGCGAAAGAGAAGATTTACTACACACACAGCGGCTATCCCGGTGGGCTTCGGGCCGTCCCTTACGAAGTCATGATCTCGAAGAAGCCCGAGGCTGTCATAGAGCATGCCGTGATGGGGATGCTCCCGCACAACCGGCTCGGCCGTTCGCTTCGGAAGAGGCTGAAAGTGTACCGCGGCGCTGAGCACCCGCACGCAGCGCAGAAGCCGAAACCCCTTGAGATCGAGGAATGAGGGGCCATGGCACAGGCACGAAAGGGGGGTAAGGCATGGCACTAGCCGAGATCGGAAATACACCGGCCGTGCTCGCAACAGGCAGACGTAAGTGTTCCGTGGCAAGGGTCCAGTTGAAACCCGGCCGCGGGGAGATCATTGTCAACGGGAAACCCGTGTCCGAGTACTTCGGCCGCAAGATCCTGGAGATTCTCGTGAGGCGGCCGTTTGTGGTTACGGAGACCGCCGGCAAGTACGACGTGATCGCGAGAGTCGAGGGTGGAGGCCCTACGGGTCAGGCGGGGGCCGTCACCCACGGTATCGCCAGGGCCCTCTTGGCGCTGAACCCAGATCTGCGCCCCGCTCTGAAAGTGGCCGGGCTTCTCACCCGAGACCCGCGCATGAAGGAGCGGCGTAAGTACGGCCTCAAGAAGGCGCGAAAAGCGCCCCAGTACTCCAAGAGGTAAGAAGGCTTCGCTTCAGGGGAGCAGACTCCTTTACGCGAAAGGGTTCCTCGCCCTTTTGAAACAAACTTCATCGGTCAGGCCCATGCCGCTTGCTGCGGCGCATCTTGAGATGCCAGAAGAGAACCGGTCTCTCTGCCCCATCAATGGGGAGGGGACCGGTTTACTGGTTCTATCGGGCTTCCATCGCGCTCTCCGGCAAAGCCTCGGGTGGAAGTGGCATCGCCCGCGACCGCGACCGCCGTGGCACGCTCCCGCGGCGCGAGCCGGGAACCGTCGGACACCAGCTGAAAGCCCGCGTCTCTGTAAGGGCGCATCGTGGTAAGGGCGCGTCCGTGTGAAGGCGCATGCGTGTGAGAGCGTGTCCGGGTTGCCGCCAAGCCGCGCGGCACGGAGGCCGGGGTGCCGGTCCAGACCGGGGCGAGGCGTCGGGCCGGGCCAGGTGCCTCCATCAGGGCAGCGTCCGCGGTGCGCGGAAGGAAATGCGAACCATGCCCCGAACTATACATCAAGTGCACGCGGCCGGTTCTGGAGGGAATGGATTGCGAAGGTACGTGCCGAGGAAGGCCAGACAGCGACGGCGGGTTCTGGTCACGATCACGCTGTGGCTCATCGCCGCATGCGTCGCGGCGGGGTTGGTCGTGGCCCGAAATCCTGCGCTCATCCCCGGTGCGCCCGAGTTCCTGGAGCGCGCCAAGGTCGTGAGGGATCTCCTCTGTCTCAGGCGTACCCTGCAAGTGACTGTGAGGAGCGCCGAGTTTTGGGGACCGGAGCTCCTCATACTGGACATGGAGATCAGGAACCACTCCCCCATCGTCATCCTCTGTCAGGACCTTCGGCTCGTCGACAGGAGGGGGCGGGTGTTCCAGCCCAGCAGCACGAGCGTGTACTATGTGAACCGGCAGGAATCCTTGTGGATGCGGCAGGTGAACCCCGGCTGGAGTGTGTCGGGGAAATTCGCCTTCGTCGTCCCCGACGGTACCTTCGCTCTCGCCTGTGCCATCGAGACGGAGGTCGGCGTCGTCGGGCTCTCGCCCATAAAGGAGATTGCGCGGCGCAAGCCGTGACCGAGACGGGGCGCTGAGTTGAAAGAAGGCGCGCGCCGGGAGGTGGCGGATGTGGAGTCGGAGTTCGTCAAGGTAAGCTGGGGCAGTCAGGAAGATGGGGTCGCGGTCGTGACCATCGACCGGCCTCCCGTGAACGCACTGGATTTCCGGACCGTGGGCGAACTCGAACGGGCGTTTGCGCGGCTTTCCGGTGACCATGCCCTGAGAGTCGTCATCGTCACGGGGGCGGGCGACCGCGCATTCGTCGCAGGCGCGGACGTCCGGGAGTTCCCCGGGCTCACGCGCGAGGCGGCGATCGAGATGTCGAGGAGAGGCCATGCGGTGATGAGCCGGATCTCGTCCTTCCCGTGCCCGGTCATCGCCGCGGTGAACGGCGCTTGCCTCGGCGGCGGGTGCGAGCTCGCCATGGCGTGCGACATCCGAATCGCGTCGGACGCCGCGAAGTTTGGCCAGCCCGAGGTGAACCTCGGGCTCATTCCGGGCTACGGGGGCACGGTACGCCTCGCCAGACTGGTCGGGCCCGCGGTCGCAAAAGAACTCCTCTTCACCGGCGGAATCATAGACGCGCGGCAGGCACTCGCCATCGGCCTCGTGAACAGGGTAGTGGCGCACGCCGAGCTCATGGAGGCCTGCCTCGAGCTCGCGCGCACCATAGCGTCGAAGGCTCCGATGGCTGTCAGGTTGGCGAAGACCGTGGTGAACGAGGGTGCGGAGGCCCGACTCGAGGACGGCCTGGAGATAGAGGCTCGCCTTTTCGGGGACGCGTGCGCCACTGAAGACATGCGAGAGGGGGTGCAGGCGTTCCTCGAGAAACGCAAGCCAAAGTTCGTGGGCAGATAGCCGCATATCTTGCGCACACTATTGGCGGCCGCTCAGTAGGTTCGTCAGTCTGGACCGCCCGGCGCCTGTGCAGGAGAGTTTCCGGAGAGCCTGCTGCTTGGGTCGGTCGCACGCCGCCTCGCGAGGGACGTCCAGCGACGTGCCGGTTCCGAGCGCCGTTCACACAGGGAGGCAGAAGAAAACGGTGCAGTATGAGTCTATCAAGGTGCCAGGGCTCGACCTGGATCTCGAGGAGGTCCGGGCCACCCTGGTTGAGTTCGTGCGGGTGCAAGTGGCTCTCGCAGGGTATGAGAAGGTGGTCATCAACCTCTCCGGAGGGCTGGACTCCTCCGTCGTCGTGTACCTCTGCGTCCAGGCCCTCGGGCCGGAGAACGTATTCGGCGCGATGTTGCCTTATCGCACGTCGGATCCAGCGAGCCTTGCCGATGCGAAGCAGGTCGCCGCTATCCTGGGCATAGATCACTGCATCATCGACATCTCCGGGCCCGTGGATGCCTACTTCGCGGCGCTGCCGCCCGAGGCCGGGCCCGATGCAGACAGGCTCAGACGGGGCAACAGGATCGCTCGTGAGAGGATGGCCGCCATCTACGATCTCTCGGCGGCGAAACGCGGCATCGTGGCGGGGACCAGCAACAAGACCGAGCTCCTCCTGGGTTACGGCACACTTCACGGCGATCTCGCGTTCGCCTTCGATCCCATCGGCGATCTCTACAAGACGCAGGTGCGCGCGCTCGCACGCCACCTTGGCGTGCCTGCGGGGATCATCGCCAAGCCGCCCAGCGCGGACCTGTGGGTCGGTCAGACAGACGAGGGCGAGCTCGGTTTCAGTTACGACGACGTTGACAAGCTGCTGTATCTCATGATCGAGGAGCGGCGGAAGAAGCCGGAGCTTGTCGCCGAGGGGTTCAGCCCCAAGTTCGTTGACGCCGTGCGCAAGCGCGTCGCAGCTACGCGCTTCAAGGCGCGTATGCCGGTGCTCGCCCGGATCATGTGTCACGGAGTAGGGGGTGACTTTCGATACTGGGAGAGCACTACTTCACGGAAGCGCCTACCGCGGCCCACGCTGAGAAGGAAATAGCGGTCGAGATCAGAGGCCGGCGCTTCCGTTTCGTGACGGATGCCGGGGTCTTCGCCAGAGGCAAGCTGGACCGGGGCACGCGGCTTCTGATCGAGGCTGTGGACGTGCCCGAGGGAAGCGCCGTCCTCGACCTCGGTTGCGGCTACGGGCCCATCGGAGTCGTCGCGGGGGTCCTGTGCCCGACTTGCCGGGTGTACATGACTGACGTGAACGAACGGGCGTGCGAGCTTGCCCGGCGAAACGCCCTCTTGAACGGTGCCTCAAACGTCGAGGTTCGCTGCGGAGCAGGGTTTCAGCCGGTGACGGGCATGAAGTTCGACCTTGTCCTCTCCAACCCGCCCATCAGAATGGGGAAGCAAGTCCTGTTCGGGATCATCGAGGAAGCCGTGAAGCATCTCAAACCAGGGGGAAAGCTCGTCCTCGTGGCAAGGACGAAGCAGGGGGCGAAGACCCTCCTGCGTAAGCTGGCCGAGGTGTTCCCGACGGCGTGCGAGGTGGAGAAAGGGGGTGGCTACCGCGTCATGGAAGGCGCCGTTGGAACGGCAGGTGAAAACGACATGCAAGGAGGCGCCGGACCGTAGTGTGGGAGCCGCGAAGGTCCGGCGCGGCGCTCCTGCCCGGGCGGAGGGCACGGAGCGCATTTTTCAGGGCGAACACGCATAACTGTGGTAGCGGGCAGGCCCCACGCCCCGCGCCCCGCGCCAGGAGCGTGCAGGCGGGCGCCAGCGAGCGGCGGGTCGGGCCTCTGGACGCGCGCCGCAGAGGGTGAAACCCTGTTGAAGAAGCCCGTGGTCGTCATATGGACTCCGAAGGCATGGCTGGTGACCACCGCGGCGGTAGCGGCGGTGGTCGTCATGCTGCTCGTGCTTGCGCGCACGGCTGTGAGGGTGAGCGCTCCGCTGTCCGACGCCGTGTGCGGAAAGGTCATAGTCATCGATCCCGGGCACGGAGGAGAGGATTGCGGGGCGCGCGGCCGGTCCGGGCTTGCCGAGAAAGACGTGGTGCTGGACATCGGGCGCCACCTTGCTGGCCTCTTCAACCGCGCGGCGGTTTACACGGTCATGACGAGGAGCGATGGCGAGAGCCCTGCCGGGGAAGCGTCTCCCAACTCAGCGCAGCGCAAGCGCTTGGACCTCGAGAGAAGGGTGGACCTTGCCATCCGGAGCAGGGCTGACCTGTACATCAGTATCCACGCGAACAGCTTCCCCGAGCCGGTGTGGTCGGGAGCTCAGACCTTCTACCACAGCAGGTCCGAGGAAAGCCAAGCGCTCGCTCATGCCATCCAGAGGGAGCTCGTTGCCCGCCTCGGCCCGAATCTGAGGAAGGCCAAGCCGGGTGACGACTATTTCGTGCTCAGAAAGACCACGATGCCCGCTGTCATCGTGGAGGTGGGGTTCCTTTCGAACCCGCGTGAGGAATCCCTTTTGGCCCAACCAGACTATCGGAGGCGCGTGGCCGAGGCAGTTTTCCACGGAGCCGTGAACTATCTCGTGGAGTCCCATCTGAGGCGCAGGGCTGGCGAGGGACGCGTGCACGATCAAGTTGAAGGGACGGAGCCCGTATCGGACACGGACATACGGGTGGAGGAGCCGACGCGACAAGACGTCGAACCCGTTGTTAGGTCGAAGGTGCGCGCCGCTCTCAATCCCGCCGAGGACGAGATCGTACTATACTTCGCCGGCCCCACGAATTTCGATGACGACCTCATGCCCGAGATACGGAAGCTCCCTGGAATCGAGAAAGCCTCGTCGCCCGAGGAGCGCGCATCGAAAATCGTTGGGGAGCTCATCAAGGGGCCCGCCGGTGGGAGCGTGCTGTGCCTCACAGTGCCGAGGGGAACGCGGCTGAGGTCTCTTCACATCGAAGACGGGGTGGCCTACGTCGATTTCAGCCGGGAACTCGCGTCAAGCCACTGGGGAGGGAGCAGGGCGGAGGAGATCACGGTTTACTCGATCGTCAATACCCTCGCCGAGCTGCCCGAGGTCGAGCGAGTCCAGATCCTGGTCGAGGGCGCCTGGCCTGTGACCATCGCGGGACACGTCGTCCTCGACACCCCGCTCGAACCCAACTATGATCTCGTGAGGTTCGCGAAGTAGTCCTGTGGTGACGGGAATGCTGCCTTCAGATGGCTGACCCTCCTCTTCGACTCCTCCCGACTTCTGCCGACGGGCTCGTCCCGATTTCGCGAGGAACGCGAACACCATGAAAGGATATGGTCGCGCTGTGTAGAATACCCAAGGGAACCGGGACGACCGCCCTGGCCGCGGGTCGGTGCGGGCAGGCGCGACCGGCATTTGTGGCTAGCGCGGGAGACGAGGCAGTAGGAGGAGAGCGGTGTGAGCCTGAGGGACGAGTATTCCACCATGATAAGGCGCCTCATGGACGAGATCGACTCGGCTGAACAGGAAGGCATTGAGAAGACCGCCGAAGCCATCGCGACGACGGTGGCCGCCGGTGGAGTGCTCCACGTCTTCGGTGCAGGGCACTCCCACATGCTAGCGGAGGAGATCTTCTACCGCGCGGGCGGCCTCGTGCCGGTGAACGCGATGTTCGACTCGGGGCTCATGGTGCACAACGGGGCCGCCAAGAGCACGATACTGGAACGGCTTCCTGGTTACGCGGTGGCCATTATGGGGGATCACGAGACCTCGGCCGGCGAGCCCATCATCATCGTTTCCTATTCCGGCATCAACCCCGTGCCCATCGAAATGGCCCTGGAGGCGCGGGCGAGGAGCTTGGTCCTCATCGCCCTCACGTCGGTGCAGGCCTCGGCTGCATCGCGGCCCAGGCATCCCTCGGGATACCGGCTCTACGAGCTTGCCGACATCGTGCTGGACAACCACGCGCCTCCTGGGGATGCCCTCGTGGATGTGCCCGGCTACCCGGGGCTCAGGACGGGGCCTGTATCGACCATATTGGGGGCCTACATCCTGAACAACGTCATCGTGCGAGCTGTGGAGAAGCTGGCCGCGATGGGCCAGGAGCCTCCTGTGTTCACCAGCGCAAACGTGCCGGGCAGTGCCGAAAGGAATGCTTGGCTGGTGTCGCACTACAGGCGGCAGGTCAAGAGCTTCTGAACCCTTCTGAACCAAGGCGCGCGGCGGTCGTCGGCGAAGGGCGTGAGAAACCGGGACGACGAGGGTGGTGTGGAAGTGTCAGTCTCTGTTCCCGGGGCGGCACCCAGGGTCGAGATATCGCTGGACAAGATCGAGGAGAACGCCAGAACCGTCGTGGAGATGTGCGGGAGGCGCGGCATCGAGGTGGCGGGGGTCACCAAGGTGACCTGCGGCCACCCCGACGTGGCGAAGGCCATGCTCAGGGGCGGCGTGAAATGGATCGCCGACTCGCGTCTCGCGAACCTCGGGCGTCTCCGCGACGCCGGCATCTCCTGCGAGACTATCCTCTTGCGCGCACCCATGCTGCATGAAGCCGCGCAGGCCGTCCACCTGGCAGACATGAGCCTCATATCTTCTGTGGAGACCGCAAGGGCCCTTGGTGAAGCCGCC
Source organism: Clostridia bacterium (assembly GCA_050261175.1). Taxonomy (GTDB): domain Bacteria; phylum Bacillota; class SHA-98; order UBA4971; family UBA4971; genus UBA6256. Next base: position 42,947 of record JBLNDA010000028.1, on the reverse strand, counting down.
CGCGCCCGTGGCGTGGAACACAGGGTCATTCTCATGGTGGACGTGGGGGACCTGCGCGAAGGAGTGTTGCCTGATGCGGCCCTCGACACGGCGGTTCGCATGACGCGCGTGGATGGAATCCGGCTGCATGGCATCGGGACGAACGTAGCATGCTATGGCGGGGTGGTCCCGACGCGCGAGAACATGAGCGTGCTCCTGCGCCTGCGGGACCGGATCCGCGAGAGCCTCGGGGTCGACCTCGAGGTGATATCGGGCGGCAACTCCAGCGCCCTTCCACTCGTTGCTGCGGGTCAGGTGCCGCAAGGTGTGAACCAGCTCCGCATAGGGGAGTCCATGCTCCTGGGACGGGACGTCACGTACCGGCGTCCTCTTCCGGGCATGCATCTCGACGCGTTCGTGTTTGCCGCAGAGGCAATCGAGGTAGCGAGGAAGCCTTCGCTCCCCCAGGGTGAGGTCGGGCAGGACGCTTTCGGCAAGGTGCGCGTGTTCAGGGACAAGGGCATAAGACGGAGGGCCATCCTGGCGTGCGGCAGGCAGGACATCGACCCGGAGGGCCTGAGGCCGCTGGAGTCGGGCATCGAGGTGCTCGGAGCGTCCAGCGACCATCTGATCCTCGATGTGGAGGACGCCGACCGCGAGATCAAGGTCGGTGACAAGATCAGGTTCACGTTGAGTTATGGCTGCCTCCTGGCTGCCATGACCTCGCCTTATGTCCACAAGGTTCTCGTGGGAACCTGATGCAGGATGTGCGAGTCCCGCGCGGGGAGGGGTTGACAGTGACAGGGGCCGGCGAGGTGGTTTTGTGTGCGCTTGCGCCGCATCCACCTCTTCTCATTCCGGAGATCGGTTCCAGGCGCGATCTCGACGCCGTGAGGCAGACTACCAGCGCCATGAAGAGGTTGGCGGCTATCGTGAGGGACGCTCGACCGGAAGTCGTGGTCGTCATCAGCCCCCATTCGCCTCTCTTCGAGGACGCGGTGGCCATACACGCGGCGAACCCTCTTGAAGGCGATTTCTCCATGTTCATGGCGGGGCAGGTCAGCCTGTCGTTCGAAAACGACCTCGCGCTTGCGCGAGAGATAGCCCGCCGTGCCGGTGCCATGGGCGTCGCCACGCTCCTCCTCGATGAGCGGGAGCGGCACGCCTACCGCGTGGAGGGCCGCCTCGACCACGGGGTTTTGGTTCCGATGCACTTCGTGGTGGAAGCTGGGGTGAGTATCCCGATCGTCGCCATGGGCATGGCGCTCCTGCCTCGTGAGAAGCTCTACGCGTTCGGGACAGCCGTGGCGCAGGCCGTCAAAGAGCTGGGACGAAGGGCTGTGGTCATCGCCAGCGGTGACATGTCACACCGGCTCACTCGCGGCGCGCCCGCAGGGTACGATCCTCGCGGCGCGGAGTTCGATGAGCGGATAGTCGAGCTCCTCCGGGCCGGCGACGTAGAGGGGATACTGTCGCTTGACGGATCGCTCGTGGATCGAGCCGGGGAGTGCGGGTACAGGTCGCTCGTCATGGCCCTCGGAACTCTGGACAGGCGCGCCTTCGAATCGGAGGTGCTGTCGTACGAGGGGCCGTTCGGCGTGGGCTACGCCGTTGCGGTTCTACGCCCAGGCGAGGAGGCGGAGGAGAGGGGGCTCCTCGAAAAGCTCATGGCAGGGCGCAGGAAGGCGATGCTGAGGACGAGGGAGGGTGAGAGCCCCCTGGTGCGTCTTGCGCGCAGGGCGGTCGAGGAGTACACGAGGGACAGGCGGGTGATCGAACCCCCCAAGGACTTGCCGGAGGAGATGCGAGGAAGGGCGGGAGTGTTCTGCTCCATCAAGAAAGCGGGGCAGCTCCGGGGGTGCATCGGGACGGTCCGCCCCACGACGCGTACCATCGCTGAGGAGATAATAAGGAACGCCATCGCCGCCGCGACCGACGATCCCAGGTTCGTGCCGGTGGGACTGCACGAACTGGATGACCTCGTATACTCCGTAGACGTCCTGACACCGGCGGAGCGCATCTCCAGCATCGACGAGCTGGACCCGAAGGTTTACGGAGTAATCGTCAAGAAGGGCGCGAGAAGCGGGCTTCTTCTTCCGGATCTCGAAGGGATCGACGACGCCCGCGAGCAGGTGGCGATAGCGAAGCGAAAGGCCGGCATACCCCAGGGCGACGAGGACGTGGAGCTCTTCAGATTTCGGGTCAAGAGGTACACGTGATGCGCGAGGCGTCTTATTGGCAAAGGGATGACGAAGAGGGGGACGTGGTAAAGTGCCTCCTCTGTCCGCAGTACTGCAAGATCCGGCCGGGCCGCGTCGGGGTGTGCAGAGCCCGCAAGAACATCGACGGCAGGCTCTACTCTCTCGTGTACGGTGAGATCACGTCTTTCGGGCTCGACCCGGTCGAGAAGAAGCCGCTCTATCACTTCTATCCCGGGTGGGAGATCCTCTCGGTAGGCACCAGGGGCTGCAACCTCGCATGCGGGTTCTGTCAGAACTGGCACATCTCCCAGGCGGACGCCGAGACCCAGGGGATCACGCCTCAAGAGCTTGCCTCGGCCGCGGTCGAATACGGCCGGCGCCGGCGTTCCATCGGCGTGGCGTACACGTACTCTGAACCGCTCATCTGGTACGAGTTCGTGATGGACACCGCGAAGCTCGTGCGCGAGCGCGGGCTGAAAAACGTCCTCGTCACGAACGGCGAGATCAACGAAGACCCTCTGGAGGAGCTCCTGCCGCACATCGACGCGATGAACATCGACGTGAAGGCGTTCACCGAGTCGTTTTACGCGAAGATATGCCACGGCAGGCTGGCTCCCGTCCTTCGTACCGCGGAGCTGGCGAAAGCTGCGGGATGCCACATCGAGATAACGAACCTCATCATTCCCGGCCACAACGACGATCCGGACGAGATAGCGAGGCTGGTCCGCTGGGTAGCGTCGTCGCTGGGAGACGAGACGCCTTTACATTTTTCCAGGTACTTTCCGGCATACGAGTTTGACGCGCCTCCGACCCCCGTCGCCACGCTGCGCGCGGCTGTCGAGATAGCCCGCGGCGAGCTCAAGTACGTGTACATGGGCAATGTGCCGGGCGGCGAAGGGAACGACACGCGGTGCTATGGGTGCGGGGAGACGCTCATCGAGCGCAGCGGATTCGACCTTGCCGAGTACAGACTGAAAGACGGCAAGTGCCCCATATGTGGAGCGGAGATCCACATCGTCGGGTCGCCCCCGTCTGAGGGCGCGTGGCCTCCGCTTCAAGAGGGAACCCGGTAACCTTCTTCCTCGACCGCCTTCACCATTTCATCACGGGTAGCCTTGGCGGGGTCGAAAGTGACCTTGACTGTGCCAGCTTTGAGATCCACTTCTGCGCTCCTCACGCCGGGCACGCTGAAGAGCGCCCTCTCCACAGCCGCGCGACAGTGACTGCAGCTCATCCCCTCTACGCGAAGGACAAGCCTGCTTTCTTGACCGGAACCTGATGCACCAGCGCTCATGACATCATGGGGCTTCCTCGGGTTTCCTTAACCTGCCGCCGCATCAAGACCAGCGTAGGCGCCGGGCCACCGGAGGCAGCCGCCCCTCCTTCCTGCAGGTCAGATCGTTTCGAAGCACCCGGGGGCCGGGCGTGCCCCCCTCTTCCTTCGGGGCCCGATGGCGACCGGGCTATTCGATCTTGATGGCTTCAACAGGGCACGATTCCGCCGCATCGGCGCAACAAGGGAGACTGGCGCACTTCTCAGGATGAACCGCGTGCGCCTGGCCATCGTCTCCCATTTCGAACACATCAGGGCATATCTCTGTGCACAGCCCACACCCGATGCACAGATTCTCGTCCACGGTGACTGTGGCCATGGGTCTTGCGCGCCATCCCAGGCCTCAGGGTCCGTGCCGGGACGGCCGCTTCCCTCCTCTCGTGGTCGGTGGCGCTGGCAGCCATAGTGAACCTGGCGGCGAGCCCACCGCTCGTCATGTATCTTCCTACACACGCTTTAGTGTTATACACGAACTGCTTGGCGCCCGAGGACCAGGCCGCTCCTTCTCGCGACGGCCTCTCGGCGCTTGCCGCCTGCGGTTGGGCGCGCCTTCGCGCCCGCGGCCGCGGCTCTCGACCCCGGCAGAGCCTCCCGTCCGAAGCCCGTGCTTTCGAGTTCCGCGCGGAGTTCTGGGTTGAGAACCCTGACGAAAGTGCCCTTCATGCCGAGGGATCTCGTCCTGACGAGGTTGGCAGAGGATAGCTTCCTGAGGGCGTTGACCACCACGGAACGCGTCATCCCCGTGCTATCGGCGATCCTGCTTGCCACCAAGAACCCCTGGTCGCCGTCCAGGGCTTCGATGATGGCGCGGACAGCTACGAGCTCGGAGTACGACAGGCTCTGGACCGCCGATCTCGCGGCGTGCCGGTCCCTTACGCGCTGATCTTCTTCTCGTCGGTACGTGAGGGCAAGCACCGCTCCTGCAGCTGCGGCCAACGGACCCAGCATGTCCAGGCAATCCCGCGAATGCTCAAGGCCAGGCCGGGCGACGAGCAGGCCGATGGTTTCCTGCAGCACTGTCACGGGGGCTACGGCGCTCGTTCCGCCGTTGGTGGCGATCGCCGCGGCGGTTTGCTTCCCTGCGACTGCCGCCCAGAGCGACGCGATGGTGCGAGGGGTGAGGACATCTCCCAATCGCCAGTCGCCCTCATTCGCGCCGGCACAGGGGCCGTCCGCTCCGCCTGGGTCGACCCCGACGGAATCGCCGGCGACTCGCCCATTGGTGTCCACGAAGCAAACGCGGGCGCCGCCGAGGAGAGTGCTGACCATGGAGCAAACTCCGTTGCCCGTCGAGCCAGGGTGGCTCCGCTGAAGGATCTCCACCATGCCCTTGAGTGTCTGCCGGCACTTCATGTTGACGCCCCCTCTTGTGCGTGTTCGCCTCAGATCTTGGCGAGCGCGGATAACTGAAAACGACCGCTGTTATTCCAGCGGTCAGCGATGCGGGGCCCGCCGGCCTGGGATTTCCGACGCTAGCGTTCGAGGCCCCCTCCGGCGCCTGGACCGCGGTCAGCCCGGGACCGGCTGACGAAGCCAGCGCAGAAGAGACCCCGTTGGTCAGCATGCCGCGCACGGCCTTTGGAACACGTGGTCCCGACCAACCATAGATGGGAAGAGTGTCCACGTTTCCGGACATATTGTATGACACGGATAGTCAATTGTCAATGAATACACAAGAATGTTGCGGCAGCTGTCGACTGGTGGCGAGACAAGGTGAAAGAGGCCATCTTCTGAACGCGACTGGCACGTTCCGACACTCGAGGAGGTTTCTGCGGGCATCTCTTGAAATATGGAAACGCCGGCCGCGGCCGCCCGTTTTACTGGATGGGCAGCGGGCGACGGGCGATCTCGTGGAAGGGGAGGCGCATTCCGTGGGCAGGATTGTTTTGGGGTGGCAGGTGCCGTACGCCGACGACAGCGTCCAGTCATACAGGGAACATGTGGACCTGATAACCCACATCAGTCCGTGCTGGTATTCGATGGACAAGGACGGGAACATCAAGAGCGAGGAAAGGGATGCACCCGACATAATCGGCCTCGCGAGAACCCGGGGGATTGCTGTGGTGCCTCTCATCGCGAACGAGCGGTTCAGCCCGGATGTCGCGCACGACGTACTCCTGACCGAGCACACGAGGCGGCGCGCGGCGGAGAACATAGCGTCGCTGGTCCTGGGGCGTGGCTTCGACGGGATCAACATGGATTTCGAAGGGGCTTTCCTGAAGGGGGACCGGGACAGGTACACCATGCTAGTCTGCGAGATCGCGCGTCTCCTGAGGCCGCATGGCAAGCATGTTTCCGTGGACGTGGTGGCGCAAACCAAGCAGCCTGGCCCTGCTGACACGGGGTGGGCCCAGGCGTACGACTATCCGGGCCTTGCGGCCGTGGTGGACCATCTGGTCATCATGGGGTACGACTACTCTCCGTCGGGGGGACCCCCGGGGCCTATCGCGCCGCTCTGGTGGCTCCAGAAGGTGCTCGACTACGCGCTCACATGCGTCCCTAAGGAGAAGATCGTGATGGGTCTCCCATTCTATGGCCGTCACTGGACGATCGAGAAAGGGGTGCCGTCACACGGCAGAGGACTGGATGCGAAAAGAGCAAGAGAGATGCTTGCCCGACCCGGTGTCGTGCCGGCATGGGACGAGCGCGCGGCGTGCCCCGTGATCCGGTACTACGATGGTGAAACGGAACACGTCGTATACTACGAAGACCTCGAGAGCCTCAGGCTCAAGCTCGAGCTCGTCAGGGCACGTGGTGTCGATGGAGTAGCTTTCTGGCGGCTCGGCTCCGAGGACCCACAAATGTGGGAGGTGGTGCGCAGAGAGTATCTCTTCTGATCCAGAGAATGTCTTCCTGGGCACGGGAGGAGATTCAATCTGATCGTCGAATGACATGGTGGACCCAACTCGAGCAAGGAGGGATATCAATGAAAAGGGCAATGTGCTTGGCCGTGGCGCTGGTCCTGGTGATGGTCGCGGCGGGAGTCGTGTCGGCGGAGAACAAGATCGGGGTAGGGTACTACTTCCACCAGGACGACTCGGACCTGACGCTTGCCGGGGAGCTCAGCCTGTCTGACACGATGGCTGTCGGGCTTGAGTACGTCGGCCATGAGGGCGCGGCCGAGACCGAGATCTACGGCAAGTATGCTTTCCAGAACTTCGGTGCGGCCTCGGTCGGAGCGTTCGGAGGAATCAAGCTAGTAGAAGGTTTCAACACGAGCACCTTCAAGATCGGCGTTTACGGCGAGCAGCCGATCGCTCCGCGGATCGGTGTGTACGGCAGGGGCGGGATGGCGTTCGAGAGCGGCGCCAGCTCATGGTTCGAGGTGCTCGCTGGCCTCAAGGCCGACGTGATGTCGCCAGTCTGGCTTGCGGGTGAGGCGCTGTACAGCAGCCAGCAGGGCGCAGGCGGCACTGGTTACCGCTTGTTGGTCGGGGTGAACTTCTAGCGCAGCGGTTTTCGGCCAGGTGGCAGGCTTCGGCTGAGGCATAGGTTGAGGCGAAGAGGCCTCCTGGGTGGACCGGGAATGAACAGGCTGCGTCACGCTTCGTGCGGGGCGCAGCCTATTGGCTTTGCAGGGCTGCTTAGCGGCCCGGGTTAGCTCCGGGCTGGAAGGATTGTGACATCAGAAGTAGAATCATGCAACATGAGGGCAGATCCTGGGTGTTCGTGACGTCATCATGGAGGTGGTCGAGTTGATAGTCGGGGTACCGAAGGAGATCAAGGACAACGAGAACCGCGTGGCCATCGTGCCCTCGGGAGTGATGGCACTCTGCGACAAAGGTCACACGGTGCTCGTGGAGAGGGGAGCCGGGTTGGGAAGCGGCATACCCGACGAGGATTACGCTGGTGCGGGCGCGCGGATGATCGACAACGTGGCCGACTTGTGGGCTCAGGCCGACATGATCATGAAGATCAAGGAGCCCCTGCCGCCCGAGTATCCGCTCATGCGGTGCGGCCAGGTGATGTTCACGTATTTCCATCTCGCGTCTGACGAGACTCTGACCCGGGCTGTGCTCGACTCGGGCATAGTGGCGATCGCCTATGAGACTGTGCAGCTTCCCGACGGGAGCCTGCCCCTCCTCTCGCCGATGAGCGAGGTGGCGGGCGCGATGGCCGCCATCGTGGGCGGGAACTACCTCGCGGGGCCCAACGGCGGGCGCGGTGTGCTGATGGGCGGAATCCCGGGTGTCGAACCGGCGCATGTGGTCGTGATCGGCGGCGGGACGGTAGGCACGAACGCGGCCTTGATGGCCGCCGGGCTGGGCGCGCAGGTGACGGTGTTCGAGGTCTCCATCAGCCGCATGCGGTACCTCGCTCACATACTGCCAAAGAACGTGAAGATCCTTTACTCTAATAGGCACTCCATAGAAGCGGCGCTCGCCGACGCCGACCTCGTGATCGGGGCCGTGCTGATACCCGGAGCGAAGGCGCCGAAGCTGGTCACTAGAGACATGCTCAAGCTCATGAAGAAGGGCGCTGTCATTGTGGACGTCGCGGTTGACCAGGGAGGATGCATCGAGACGATCCATCCGACGACTCACGCGAATCCCACATACTTCGTGGATGGCGTGTTGCATTACGCTGTTGCCAACATGCCTGGCGCGTTCCCCAGGACGTCTACGTTCGCCCTGACGAACGTGACTCTTCCATACGCCATCAAGATCGCGGATCTCGGCGCCGAGGAGGCCATGAGGCGCGACTCCGCCCTCAGGCTCGGATTGAACGCATACAAGGGCAAGCTCACATGCAAGGGCGTGGCTGACGCGTTCGGGATCGAATACCATCGCCCTGAAGACGTGCTCGGCTGAGGCGGATGGTCTCGGACCACGTTGGGTAGCTGCGGGCGCCGCCGCTGTGAGCGGCTCTGTGGTGTTGGTGACGGGCCGCAGGGGTGCGGTGTGGGGCCTCCGGCCACCCGCGGCGGCTGGCGGTGGATGGCGGTCCGGAAGACGGGAAGGAGAGGGTGAGAAGCAGCTCCGAGTGGTGACGCTTCGCGCCGATCCGGCGCAGGTGGCGGGGCTGCCTGTGCCGTGCGCCGGCGGGCTTTTGCGCAGGGACCGCCCATGAGCGGGTGAAGACGCGCATCCATCTGAACCGATGCACCGGAGATTACCCATGTACCGGAGATTGTGAATCCTGACACAATGTAACCCACGGCCGTTCAGATGGGAATGGCCGTGGGTTTTCTTTCGCGGACGATCTTGCATAGATATACATTAGTGATGTATAATTACCACAATCCCTGCCCGAACCGGTCCCGAACCGGTCCAGCCGGGAAACCATGGGCGGGGGTAGTGGGGGTTGAAACAATGGTGCGAGCAGGGATAGCAGGGGCGTCTGGATACGCCGGTGGGGAACTCGTGCGGCTCCTCCTCGGGCACAAGGATGTGGCCATCGAAGTGCTCGCCTCGCGGGGGAGCGCGGGAAAGGCGGCCTACGAGGTGTACCCGGCTCTTCGCGGGTATGACCTCCCGCGCATCTCCGACATCGCGCCGGACGAGCTGGCCCGTAAGTGCGACGTGGTGTTCATGGCGACGCCCGCTGGGGCGTCCGCGCCGCTTGCCAAGGAGATCCTGGCAGCACGCCCGTCCGTGAAGATCATCGACCTCAGCGCGGATTTCAGATTCAAGAGCCCGTCCCTGTACCAGGAGTGGTACGGCGTGATCCATGAGGCCCCGGCGCTCGCCGCAGAGGCCGCGTACGGCCTGCCCGAACTGTATAGGGAAGAGATACGGCATGCCCGCGTCGTGGCCAACCCGGGCTGCTATCCCACGGCCGCGCTGCTTGCGTTGGCCCCACTCGCACACCGTGGCCTCGTTGACCTCCGAAGCGTCATCATAGACGCGAAGTCCGGGGCGTCGGGCGCCGGGAGGACGCCCTCGCAGGGCTACCACTTTCCCGAGAGCGAAGAGAACCTTCGGCCATACGGGGTCTTGTGCCACCGTCACACGCCCGAGATAGAGCAGGAGTTGCAGCGGGTGGCCTCGGGCGGCGGGAACGGCGGCCCGGGAGGACTGGGCCCTGGAGGCGGCGGGCCGGACGTCGCCGTCACCTTCACACCACACGTCGTCCCGATGAGCCGCGGGATATTGGTCACGGCGTACGCTTCGTTGAAGCTGAGGACGAGGCCGAACGCCTGTGAAGAGAAGGCGGCCGAGGGCGACACTGCACACGGAGGCTGCGTGCAGGGCGCGGAAGGTGTCGGACGGACGCGGGCGGGCTTGAGAGCGACGAGCGGGGTTGGAACGGAGAGGCGCGAACCGGACATGAGCGTAAGTGCCGGCGCGTTCCCCGACACTGATGCCCTCACAGCCCTATACGAGGAGTTCTATTTGGGCGAGAGGTTCGTGAGGGTGCTTCGGGATGACCTCCCTCAGACGAAGACGGTACGCGGGTCGAACTTCTGCGACATTGCCGTGAGGGTTGACAGAAAGACCGGGAGGGCGGTCGTGATTTCCGCCCTCGACAACCTTGTGAAAGGCGCGGCCGGGCAGGCCGTCCAGAACATGAACATCCTCTTCGGGCTGGAGGAATCGATGGGTCTCGAGACGCCTCCCGTGTGGCCGTGAGCCGGCCTGGTCGACTGGTCGAAAGGAGAGTGCGGCATGATCGCTATCGAACCAACACGTACGAGTGACGCGGTTTGGCAGGAGATTCCCGGCGGGATCACCGCCCCCTTGGGGTTTCGCGCCGCCGGCCTGCACTGCGGGATAAAGCGCGCCCGGCCCGATCTCGCTCTCATCGTTTCGAACGGGTCCGCGACGTCCGCGGGCGTGTTCACCACGAACAGAGTGAAAGCCGCGCCGGTGCTCGTCAGCATGGAGCACCTCAGGTCCGGAAGGTGCCGGGCGGTGGTCGTGGCGAGCGGCAACGCCAACGCGTGCACTGGACCGAAAGGCCTCGAGGACGCGAGGGCGATGGCGAGCGTGACCGGCGAGGTCTTAGGCATTTCCCCGGGCGAGGTCGTGGTGGCCTCCACGGGCGTCATCGGCGTGCCGATGCCGATAGAGAGGGTCTGCGCCGGAATCCGTCTCGCTGCAGCGGGGCTTGACCCCGATGGGTCGAGGGCGGCCGCGGAAGCCATCCTCACGACGGACCGAACCGTGAAAGAGATCGCGGTGGAGGGCAAGATAGGTGGGCACAGGGTGCGCATCGGGGGCATAGCCAAGGGGTCGGGGATGATCCATCCCAACATGGCCACCATGCTCGCGTTCGTGACCACGGACGCCGCCATAGGCGCAGGGATGCTGCGCCGCGCTCTCCTTCGATCTGTGGAGAGGTCGTTCAACATGATCACGGTCGACGGCGACACGAGCACGAACGATATGGCCGTGGCGCTCGCGAGCGGGCTCGCGGGGAACCCCGCCATCGTGTCGGAAGGCCCGGACTTCGATGCCTTCACTGAAGGGCTGGAGCGCGTTGCCGGCGCCCTCGCCCGCATGATAGTAGAGGACGGCGAAGGGGCGACTCGGGTCGTCAGGGTGGAGGTCCGCGGGGCGAGAACGGAGAAGGACGCCCAGCGTATCGCCAGGACCATCGCTTCATCGAACCTGGTGAAGACGGCGGTGTTCGGCGCCGACCCTAACTGGGGCCGCGTGCTCGCGGCGGCGGGACGCGCGGGAGTGGAGTTGGACCCGAACCTCGTGGACGTCTTCATCGGGGACGTGCTCGTGGCCAAGGACGGCGCCGCGGTGGAGTTCGACGAAGCCCGCGCGAGGGACGCCCTGGCTTCAAAGGAAGTGCTCATCGCCGTTGATTTGCACGCGGGATTCGAGACTTCGGTCGCCTACACGTGCGACCTGACTTACGAGTACGTGCGCATCAACGCAAGCTACAGAAGCTGAAGGAGGTGAGACCTGTGAGCTGCTCTCTGGCAGGAAGCGCGCCGGCGGCGAACGGCCTATCCAGCGCGGAGAAGGCGGAAGTGATCGTTGAAGCCCTTCCCTACATAAGGACGTTCTTCGGCAAGACGGTGGTGGTCAAGTACGGCGGAGCCGCCATGACCGACGCCGCGCTCAAGGAGATGGTGGCGCTTGACATCGTCCTTCTGAGATACATCGGCATGAACCCAGTCATCGTCCATGGCGGAGGCAAGGAGATCACCGGCGTCATGAGGCGCCTGGGCAAGGAGCCTGTTTTCGTGAACGGCCTTCGCGTGACGGACGGCGAGACCGCTGAGATAGCGGAGATGGTCCTTACGGGCAGGATCAACCAGGACATCGTTGCGCTCATCAACAGGGGGGGCGGCAAAGCGCTCGGCCTTTCGGGAAAGGACGCGAACCTCGTCGCGGCGCGGCGGAAAGGCCAGGAGCCGCACGGGGACAAGGAGATAGACCTCGGGTACGTGGGCAGCGTGGTGGCGATCAACACCGAGATCATCGACGTGGTGTGCCGAGAGGGTTTCATTCCGGTGATATCGCCTGTGGCTTCCGATGACACCGGCGCCACACTCAACATAAACGCTGACCATCTGGCCGGCCACCTCGCGGGAGCGCTGGGAGCCTACAAACTCGTCGTCCTCACCGACGTCGAGGGGATCCTTGCCGACCCGCGGGACCCGGGGTCTCTCGTCCAGCAGGTGACGATCGCCGAGGCGAGAGAGATGATCGCGACCGGCTGCATCGAATCGGGCATGATTCCTAAAGTGGACGCGTGCATCGCCGCTCTTGAGCGGGGCGTGCCGAGGACTCACATAATCGACGGCCGCAAGCCTCACTCGCTCCTGCTCGAGATGTTCACGAACGAGGGGATCGGCACGATGATCATCGGCGGACAGGGCTGGACGCCTGAAGCGCCGTCTCCCGGAGGCCCCGCCGCGTGACTCGCGCCCGTGCCGGTTCGGCCGAGGCGTCCAGGGAGCGCTTCCGAGCCTTCACCTACGGGCGCCAGAACCGCGCGCGGCGCAGGCGCGGAGGCAAGCGGCCCGCTGGAGAAGTCTTGCTGGGGGGAGGCGTACCGCCGGTGTCACCGGTGGAAAGGAGGGGTGCCGCTGGTTCCGGTGTCACCGGACGGGGGATGGCGGGACCAAGCGGCGGAATGATGACGGCATTTCCACATGCGGCGGCCTCCGAGGCCAATGCGTCGAGAGAGGCGACAAGAGAGGCGACAAGAGAGGCGACACATGGGGCGACGGCAGTGTCCCGCGGGACTCTGGACCCAGCGGGCTCGTCCGCGGCGCACCACGCGAAGGACGTGACCGAGAGAATCGCGGAGCTGTCTCGAATGTACCTCATGAACACGTACTCGAGAGCGCCGGTGGCTCCGGTCCGGGGGGCCGGTGTGCGGTTGTGGGACGCGGCCGGCAAGGAGTACCTGGACTTCCTCGGCGGCATCGCGGTGAACGCCCTGGGGCACGCGCACCCGGCCGTGGTGGCTGCCGTGTACAGGCAAGCCGCCACGCTGCTTCACTGTTCAAACCTCTACCTCATCGAAGGGCAGGCGCTGCTTGCCAAGGCTCTCCTGGACGGCAGCCCGTTCGGCAAGGCGTTCTTCTGCAACAGCGGCGCGGAAGCGAACGAGGCTGCGATCAAACTCGCCCGGAAGTACGCAAGGGCCGTCAAGGGGGAAGAGGGGCGTTATGAGATCGTCACAGCGCTAAACTCATTCCATGGGCGCACCCTTGCGACAGTCACGGCTACCGGTCAGCCAAAGTACCAAAAGGGCTTTGAGCCGCTGCCACCGGGATTCCGGTACGTGCCCTTCAACGATGCGTCCGCCCTCGAGCGGGCCGTGGGCGAGCAGACCGCCGCTGTCCTCCTTGAAGCGATCCAAGGCGAGGGAGGGGTCCACGTCGCCGACGAAGCCTTTCTCTGGCGGGCAAGACAGATCTGCCACGAGCGCGGCGCCCTGCTCATCATGGACGAAGTCCAGACGGGGATGGGGCGCACGGGGAAGATGTTCGCCTTCGAGCACTATGGGATCGAACCTGACGCCGTGACGCTCGCAAAGGCTCTGGGCGGGGGTGTCCCCATCGGAGCCTTGCTCGCGAGGGACGAGGTTGCCGCGGCGTTCACCCCTGGCACACATGCCTCCACCTTCGGTGGGAATCCGTTGGCCTGCGCAGCGGCGCTCGCGGTCGTGGAGACCATCAAGGCTGAGGGGCTCGTTGAGCGTGCCGCGGAGATGGGCGGGTATTTCGCGGAGGCGTTGCGAGCGCTCGGAAAGAGGCTCCCGCAGGTGGCTGAGGTGAGGGGCAAGGGGCTCATGGTCGCCGTGGAACTCCGGACGCCCGACGGGGCCGCGTTCGGGGGCGCGAGCGAGGGCGCAACCGGGGGTGGACGCGGGGGAAGCCTGGGGGCGCCCGCGCGTGCGGTAGCCGCGGCATGCCTCGACGCAGGTCTCCTCCTGAACGCCGTAAGCGACACTACGCTGCGCTTCCTGCCGCCACTTGTGGTGAGTAGGGGGGACATCGACGAAGCTGTCGCCATTCTCGGGCGGGCAATCGAAGATGTGCTCGGGTGACGGCGCACTGGGCACGGCGCCGCGAGCGTTCGCCGTCACCACCCCTTGTGGCGTTGAAGGCACAGGCTGTCAGGGTTGGCGGCGTTCGCACCATGGGGCACCGAGAGGGGCGTTGAGCCTCCGGCCTGCCTGCGGGGCGGATCCTAACGAGGCGTGCCGGAAGCCCGTGGATGCCGGTGCGTGCGACCGGCCGCGTGCCGATAGGGCGCTGCCGTCTCCGAACACGATGTCGGGAGGTGACGAACCACAAGACGCCGGCGCCGTCCTGCCGTCCTGGCACACTGGCTAGGGTGGGAAGGAGTTTCCCGGAGGTCCTTGAATATATGTCCGTGCGCCGCGAGATACAAAGGGCGGGCACAGCACTTCGCGAAAAGGACGGTGTGCAGCGTGACGGAAAAACGGGATTACCTTCACGACGAAGTCGCTCTCGGCATGAGGGGGAGGAGCCTCCTATCCATCCACGACCTCTCCGTGGCTGAGGTCGAGAAGATCTTCGAGGTCTCGGCGAGGCTGAAGGAGGAGACGAAGGCCGGGGTTGAGCACCACCTGCTGCGGGGAAAGACGCTCGCGATGATATTCACCAAACCCTCCACCCGCACGAGGGTGTCGTTCGAAGTGGCCATATGGCAGCTGGGAGGGTATGGGCTCTTCCTGAGCGCGCAGGAGCTGCAACTCCGGAGGGGGGAGACCATCGCTGACACGGCGCGCGTGCTTTCGCGCTACGTGGACGGCATAATGATACGCACGTTCGATCACAGGGATGTCGAGGACCTCGCCAGGTACGGCACGGTTCCCGTGATAAACGGCCTGACGGACCTCTTGCATCCCTGCCAGGTTCTGGCTGACTACTTCACTGTGTACGAAAAGAAAGGCAGGACGAAGGGCCTGAAGATGGTGTACGTGGGGGACGGCAACAACGTGGCGCACAGCCTCATGCTCGGCGGCGCGAAGGTCGGCATGGACGTCACGGTGGCATGCCCGCAGGGGTACGAGCCCCTCTCTGACATTGTCGAGCTTGCGCGGGAGGACTCGAAGGCCACGGGCGCCACCATCGAGGTAACGCACGACCCCCTGGAGGCCGTGAAGGGCGCTGACGTGATATACACCGACGTGTGGGCAAGCATGGGCCAAGAGGCCGAACACGAGAAGAAGGCCCAGGCCCTCGCGGGGTTCCAGGTGAACGAGGCGCTCATCGAGGCGGCGGGCAAGAAGGACGTCATGGTGATGCACTGCCTGCCTGCGCACCGGGGGGAGGAGATCACCGACGAGGCGATGGACGGCCCTCATTCGGTAGTGTTCGACGAGGCCGAAAACCGGCTCCACGTTCAGAAGGCCATCCTCGTCCTGCTGATGCAAGGGAGGAAGGCCGGTGAAAGCGGCTTGTAAGTCGGCTCGCAAAGTTGTGCTTGCCTATTCGGGGGGCCTCGATACATCCGTGGCCATCCGATGGATCAAGGAGCGTTACTCGGCGGAAGTCATCGCTGTTGCGGTGGACGTCGGCGCCAAGAAAGACCTGGATTTCATCAAGGAAAAGGCCCTCAAAGTGGGGGCATGTCGCTCGTATGTGGTGGACGCGCGGCGCGAGTTCTTGGAGGATTACGCGTTCAAGAGTCTGAAGGCGAACGGGCTGTACGAGGGAAAGTACCCTTTGAGCGCCGCGCTGTCCAGGCCGCTCATAGCGAAGATCCTGGTAGACATAGCGCGCGCCGAGGGCGCGGACGCCGTGGCCCACGGGTGCACCGGAAAGGGCAATGACCAGGTGCGCTTCGATGTGTCCATAGCCGCGCTCGCCCCTGACCTCCGGGTCATCGCTCCGGTG
This sequence comes from Clostridia bacterium, assembly GCA_050261175.1. Lineage (GTDB taxonomy): Bacteria > Bacillota > SHA-98 > UBA4971 > UBA4971 > UBA6256. Next base: position 27,151 of record JBLNDA010000028.1, on the reverse strand, counting down.
CGCGAGTGGCCGATGTCTCGCGAGGATGAGATAGAGTACGCGAGGGAGCACGGCATACCTGTACCCGTGACCTCGGCAAGCCCGTACAGCATAGACGAAAACCTGTGGGGCAGGAGCATAGAGTGCGGCGTCCTTGAAGATCCGTGGTGCGAGCCTCCAGAGGACGCCTTCATGTGGACGTCCGCCCCGGAACAGTGCCCCGACAGCCCCACGTACGTTGAGGTCGGGTTCGAGGCCGGCGTGCCGGTGAGCCTCGACGGCGTGAGCGTGGATCCAGTGGAGATGGTCACCAGCCTCAACATGCTCTGCGGTGCGTGCGGCGTAGGCAGGATAGACCAGGTAGAGAACAGGCTCGTGGGAATCAAGTCCAGGGAGGTGTACGAGGCCCCGGCGGCGGTCGCGCTCATCGCGGCCCACAGGGACTTGGAGAGCCTGACCCTCCCGCGCGAGACCTACCACATGAAACAGGCCATAGACCAGAAGTACGCCGAGCTGGCCTACTTCGGCTTGTGGTTCTCTCCGCTTCGTGAGGCTCTCGACGCGTTCATCGACAAGACCCAGGAGACTGTGACGGGCGTGGTGCGTCTGCGGCTCTTCAAAGGCTCGGTCGCCGTGGCCGGACGGAAGTCACCACATTCGCTCTACGACCATTCGCTTGCCACGTATGACAAGCACGACGCCTTCAACCACGCCGCGTCCGAGGGGTTCATCCAGATCTTCGGGCTGCCGACGGTTGTCGCCGCGAGGGCGAGGAGCCGCGTCGCCGGGGCGGCGGAGGCCCTTGCCCCGGCAGTGGAGACGCCCGCGGCCGCGGAGCGGCGGGTCGCGCCGTGACGGGCTGGCTGGCGGCAAGATTGCGCCGAACGGGGAGACCCGGTCTCCGCACCGCCGGGCACAGGGCTTCGGGCAGAATGCGTGGCGGATGGAGAGCGGAGGATGGAGAGCGGAGGCGAGGCCTTTGAAGCTATGGGCCGGGAGATTTGAGAAGGACACCGCGGGCAAGGTCGAGGAATTCACCGCGTCGGTCCGCTTTGACAAGAGGCTCTATCGTGAGGATATCGCGGGGAGCGTCGCCCACGCCCGCGCGCTTGCCGCGTGCGGCGCGATCTCCGTTGACGAGGCCGAGACGCTCATCACGGGCCTGGGTGAGGTGCTCCGCGACATCCAGGCAGGGGCCGCGGATTTCTCCGCGTCCGACGAGGATATCCACACGGCGGTCGAGAGAATGCTCGGCGCCAAGGTGGGTGAGGTTGCCAAGAAGCTGCATACGGGGAGGAGCCGTAATGACCAGGTCGCCCTCGACACGAGGCTGTATGTGACGAGGGAGGCCGAGCGCTTGGCGGCGCTCATCGACGATGTCCGCCGCGCGCTCGTGGACGTGGCGGAAGCTAACGCGGACGTGGTCATGCCTGGATACACGCATATGCAACACGCCCAGCCAGTGCTCTTCGCCCATCACCTGCTCGCCTACTTCGAGATGCTTACGAGGGACAGGGAAAGGCTTGCGGATGCGGCGCGCCGTGCGAACGTCTCGCCTTTGGGCTCGGGAGCCATCGCAGGCACTGCATACCAGGTGGACCGCGCGGCGGTGGCGCGCGAGCTCGGGTGCTGCGGAATCACCAAGAACAGCATCGATGCCGTTTCCGATAGGGACTTCGTCATGGAGTTCCTTGCCTCGGCCGCCATCATCATGGTCCATCTCAGCCGGCTGGCCGAAGAGATGGTGCTCTGGTCGTCGCAGGAGTTTGGATTCATCGAGCTCGACGACGCATTCACCACGGGCAGCAGCATGATGCCGCAGAAGAAGAACCCCGACGTGGCCGAGCTCGTGAGGGGCAAGGCCGGAAGGGTCGTGGGAGACCTCGTGGCAGTGCTCACCGTCATGAAGGGGCTGCCGCTGGCATACAACCGGGACATGCAGGAGGACAAGGAGAGTCTCTTCGACGCGGTGGACACAGTTGCGTCGTGCCTCGAGGTCGTGGCGCCCATGCTTCGGACCATGAAGGTGAACGCGGATGTGATGCGGGAAGCCGCCCGGCGTGGCTTCACGACAGCCACCGACCTCGCGGACTACCTGGTGCGCAAGGGCGTGCCGTTTCGCCAAGCCCACGCGGCGGTGGGGCGGCTGGTGCTGAAATGCTTACGGGAAGGGAAAGGCTTCGAGGATCTCTCCATGGACGACTGGAAATCACTGGCGCCTGTGGTGTCTGAGGACGTGCTCGCAAGTGCACGGGTGGAAGCATCGTTGGCAGCCCGCGCCGTCCCGGGTGGCACGGCGCCTGCCCAGGTCAGAGCGGCTCTCGAGGAGGCCAGGGCCGCGCTAAGTGGGGGTGTAGAAATGCTTCCGACTATTGGCAAGGGTTGCCGGTGATTGCACGAGGGTGTCAAAATCCGGCCACTGGCCTCACGGGCCGGATTTTGGCGAAGCGCGCCCCGCTTGGGGCGCCGTCCCCCAGTGCAACACCGGCGACCCGGCAACTACTGGCAATGGGGCAAGGACTAACGCACCCTCACTTAGGGTCAGGCAACACCTCCGGGTACGAGGCCGCGGTCCAGGGCTCTAGAGCATGACGTGGGGAACGGTTCAAGAACGGCTCAAGGCGGTCCCGTGACGAACGTCGCGGGACCGCCTTGCAAGCATCATGTGCGGAACGGGCGGGGAGGATCCCGTAGTGTCCGCCACCTGTTCCGGGCAGACAGGTTGTGTTATGCTATCTTGGACGCCGGTCGTTGATTTTTCTCCTTCCGGCCCGCATGCCAGCAGGATAACGTCGCTTTTCGCCGTATCCATATGCGACACCCGTACACGTTCGGGAGGGCACACGACTGGGGCAAAGTCCGGGCGGCGACGGAGCGGCCGGAGAACGCCGGGCTATGGTACCGCGCGGGCCATGGTGCCGCGAAGGATCGTCGTCCGACCGCGGCCGACTGCGGCGAGCGGCGGGGAGACGCTTCTTTCCGCGCAGGCGGCGCCATCCCATATGCAAGGGTGCAGGAGGTTCGCAGCAAACGGTGCGCATAATCGTGCAGAAATTCGGGGGAACATCCGTCGGGGACGAAGAAGCACGCCTGAAAGCTCGGGACAGGGTGATTTCCGCAAAGAAACAGGGATTCAATCCCGTTGTCGTCGTATCTGCCATGGGACGGCGTCCGGGTCCGTACGCCACCGACTCGCTTCTGGACCTCGTGCGGAGCAGGGGCTTGCCTGTGGACGCGAGGGGCCTCGACCTCCTTGCGTCGTGCGGGGAGATCATAAGCTGTGTCGTGATGGCGGGTTATCTCAGGGCCGCTGGGCACGAAGCCGTCCCACTCACAGGCGCGCAGGCGGGGATACGGACCGACGCCGAGTTCGGCGATGCGAGCATACAGGGCATCAACACCGCCCGGTTGCTCGACGTGCTTGCTTCCGGGCAAATCCCGGTTGTAGCGGGCTTCCAGGGGGTGACCGACGACGGCGAGACGACGACTCTCGGTCGAGGCGGGAGCGACACCACGGCGACTGCGCTTGGGGTCGCGTTGAGGGCGGAGTGCGTCGAGATATATACCGACGTCGAGGGCGTCATGACCGTCGACCCGAAGATCGTCCCGGAAGCCAGGCTCATCTCGGCCATCACGTATTTCGAGGTCGAGGAACTCGCCAACAACGGCGCGAAAGTGGTCCACCCGAGGGCGGTCCACATAGCACAGCAAGGCGGCATTCCGGTGAGGGTCCGGAGCACTTTCGCGGAATCCGAGGGCACGTTCATAACGGACGAGGTCGAGCGACGCGTGATAACCGGCATCGCTCACGTGGACGGGCTCGCCCGTGTGGAAGCGGTGTACCCGAATCCGGCGGAGCCGTCGAGAGCCAGGGTGGCGATACTGAAGGCCATCAGCACCATAGGGATCAACGTGGACTTCATAAACGTCACCCCACGGGCCATCCTTTTCACCGTGAAGGACGAGTTCGCCAAGGCCGCGGAAGAAGCGCTCAGATCAGAGGGTTATGCGTGCCATGTCATGGCTGAGTGCGCCAAGGTGTCGGTGGTCGGAGCAGGCATGCAAGAGGTGCCGGGTGTGATGGCGAGGGTGGTGGAATCCCTCCACCGGGCGGGGGTTCACATCATGCAGACGGTTGACTCGGAGATCACCATCTCGTGCCTGATCGACCAGGCAAGCGTGGCGCGGGCGGTCCGTGCGCTGTACGACGAGTTCGACCTGGGGGCGCCGGGCGGCGGCTTGTGACACCGGGGCGCGCATGCAGATCATCAGGGCCACGGAGCCAGGGCAGGAAATTCGGACCAGCCCTGGCTTTCGAGTTCCTGCGGTGCCATCACTTACATGGGCGTAAGCACGAGCTGCATAGAGGAATAACGAGCAACGCGGAGAATTACGGGAAGCAGAGGGGCCGTTCAGCTGGCGATGACGCCAAACAACGACAAGAAACACATTTGGGCGCACTAGATGGAGCAAGAATTCCAGACTCGGCAGGCGGCGGAAAGGAGGTGCTTCCCACAAGACGCCGGAGGCCGAGACATGTGATACTCAGCAAACGTCGCAGCCGGGGGACACAGGCAAGGAAACAAGGATACTTGCCGGAAGCCCCCATCGCAGCACAAACTGGAGCAATTACGAACCAGAAGACACACCAAGGGGGATGAACAATGAGAAGAATAGTCGCTGCACTAGCCGCTATCATGGCGATAGCCATGGCGGCGCCGGTGTGGGCGGCCCCCACCATCGACCTCGGCGGGTCCCTGGAGACCACGTTCCAGGCGGCCCCCGTCGAGTCTGACAACGGTGGGATCACCGCCACATCGGACCTTCGTCTCAACTTCTCCATGGAGATGGCCGGTGGCCAGCAAATCCGGGCGTTCGTGGGATTCAAGCCCATAGAATACGCTCCTTTCGGCCCGACCACCAATCCGAACCCGGGGTCCGACGACCTGACGGGCGGAAACATGGACGTCAAGGGGCTTACGCCGGTCACGCTTGGCCTCGCGCAGCTCACCATCGAGAAGGCATACCTCGAAACGACCGGCCCGTTCCTCACGGGCGGACAAGACGTCACCACCAGGTTCGGGGATCTTGCCATTGATTACTCGCCCTACATCGCGCACATCTCTGCGACAGACGGCGTGATCGAGGGCGCGCAGGTGAGCGGCGTGCGCGTCGGCCCGGTGGAGCTCGGCGCGTTCTACGGCTGGGCGACCCGTGAGATAGCCCAGAACCAGCAAGAGAGGTTCGCCAACGGCGGCCTCGCCGCCAAGGCGGACATCCAGGGCATCAGCATTACCGGCGCAGCCCTGAAAACCGGCGACGACATTGCACTCGCCGGAACGGTCCACGTCGCGCCGGCGCCCGGTCTCGACCTGACCGGCGCGGCCGCATGGGACGGCGCGAACGAAGCTTCGGTCGTGAAGGCCGAGGCGGGCATCGCCGAGATTCCGATGCTGCCAGGCGTAAGCGCGAAACTGGGCGTCCGGGACTTCGACCCGAAGTTCAACCCGATCTACCGCGATGACAGTCAGGACGACGGCAACGACATCAATGTCGTGGACCTCAACGCAGGCAAGCGCGGAGTCAGCGGCGAAGTCGCCACTACCATCAGGGGCGTGGAGCTCGCCGGGACCGCCGACTGGCACCAGCAGAGGAACGCCGATCGCCTGATCGTGGGCGAGAGGAAGAGCCTAGGCGCAACCGCCGCTACCCGGTACGCGGACCTCGACATCGAGGCGGGCGTGAAGACCACGTGGTCCACGGTGAACGCGGACTACGCCATCCTCGACCGCGAGGAGAAGGCCGATCCTGAGAGGGAGACCGTCGTCACTCTCGGTCTCGGTTACGACATCCCGATCGGACCCGTAGTGGTGAACACCGAGTACGACCTTACGATGTCCAGCATAGACTCCACCGTCCACGAATTGGCGGCTTCCACCGTCTTCGACGCTCCGATGCTCTCGGGCATCGGGTTGTCGGGCAACGCCAAGTGGGCGAACGGGCAGATCGCGTACATCGGGCAAGCCGAGTACGCCGCCCCCAACGGCATCAAATTCATCGGCAGCTACGCCAAGTACGATGAGAACAACTTCGAGGACTTCACGGCGAGGCCGAATGGGTTCTGCCTGACCGCTGGCATGAAGGTCGAGTTCTAAAAGAGAAAACCACCTTCTCACTTGTCACGCCGCCGGGTGCGTCAAACCCGGCAAAGCCCCCGGGCCCCCTCGGCCCGGGGGCTTTTCGCGGAGCTTCGGCTGGTCGGCACGCAAAGGCTCGCTCTCGAGCGGGTTGCGGGCGGAAACGGCCGGACGGGCGGACGCGCCGGGCCCCTCTGACCTCTGCGACAAGTCGTCCTTGACACCTGTGGAGGGCGGATCCTATAATGGAAGTGCGCTACAACGTTGTAGCCCTTAGGGCCGCTGGTGTTGACTCCGAATGGTGCAGCTGGAGGAGTTGGAAGCGTGGCGACGATCAGGGACATCGCGAGCAAGGCGGGGGTGTCCGTCAGCACCGTGTCCCACGTGCTGAACGGGTACGGCGACATAAGCGCGGAGACCGAGAAGCGCGTGCGCGCCGTCATGAGGGAGTTGAACTATCATCCGAGCGCCCTGGCGCGGCGGCTCGTGCGGAAGAGGAGCTACGTCTTGGAACTCATGCTCTTCTCCGTCGAAGGCCTGCGCCATCCGTTTTTCTACGAGGTAATTTGTGGAATCACCGCCGAGATAGAAAAGGCCGGTTATGACCTCGTGCTCAACGTGAAGAACGCCGGAGACACGCGCTGGCGCGAAAGTCTCCGAAGGTGTTACGAGTCCAAGGTCGAGGGCCTCTTCCTCATGGGCACTCTCCGGGGTCGGGCCATACTCGAGGAAATCGCGCAGAGCGGCATTCCGACCGTCCTCATCGATATTCCCTACGAAGGACCGCGAATGACATACGTCACCTCCGACAACGTGGGCGGGGCCGCGTCTGCCGTAGAGCATCTCATCTCCCTCGGTCACCGGCGGATCGCGTACATAGACGGACACACTCCGTCCGCCATTTCGGAAGGCAGACTCCTCGGCTACGAGCAGGCCCTTGCTCGTCACGGCCTGCCGTTCGACCCGAGGCTCGTCGCCGGCGGTGACTTCACCGAGGAGGGCGGACGGACCGCTATGAAGCGTATCCTCGAAAGCTCGCCCGACGTCACCGCGGTTTTTGCCGCGAGCGACCTCATGGCCATAGGCGCCATGAAGGCGCTGCGTGAGGAGGGACGCAAGATCCCGGGAGACGTGGCGGTTGTGGGGTTCGACGACATAGAGGCGGCGTCCTACGTGAGGCCTGCGCTCTCCACCGTAAAGCAGCAAGGTGAGGTAATGGGTAGGAGCGCTGCCAAAGAGGTTCTGAGGCTCATCGCCAACCCTGCCAGGAGACCGAAGAAGATCGTTCTCCCCGCTGATCTCGTGGTCAGGGAGTCGTGTGGCGCGAGGACGGGATCCTCCGAGGGGGGTGGTACGCAGGGAGAAGCGCGAGTCTAGCGACGAACGACCGGTGACTCGTGTGTTGTGTCGTGTGGTGTGTGGCGCCTGGAAGTTGGGAAGAGACTGATCGTGCTGGTTCAACGGCAGTCCGCGGTTTGACGGACGCCGGTTAGCGGCGGCTGGGGACACGCGAAACCATAGAGGAGGGGACCCACTGTGAGAAGGACGGTTGTTTCAGCTCTTGTTCTTCTGATGCTGGTTGCCCTGCTTGTGCCTGTCGGCGCAACGGCCCAGAAGAAAGTCTCTCTGACCATCTGGACCAAGGAGGGCGAGGCGGAAGGCGTTCTACAGGAGATCATCGCGCTCACGCAGGAGTATTCCAAGAGCCATCCGGGCCTGACGTTCGAAGTGGTCAACTATGGCGTGGAGGACCTGCGCCAGAACTTCCAGTCCGCAGCGTTCGCGGGCACAGGCCCGGATCTCCTTTGGACCGTCTCCGACCACGCCGGTCCGTTCACGGCGATGAAGCTCATAAAGCCGGTGGATGAGATCTTCCCCGCCGGTTACATGGACAAGTTCGTCAAGCCGGGAGTCGAAGCAGTTGAGCTTGGCGGAAAGGTCTGGGGAGTCCCTCTCAGCGTCGGCAACCACTTGATGCTCCTCTACAACAAGAAACTCATCAAAACGCCGCCAAAGGACACAAACGAACTCATCAAGGTCGGCAAGGAACTCACCAAGGACCTCAACAACGACGGCAAGCCCGATCAGTACGGGCTCGTCTACAACCTGAATGAGCCTTTCTGGCTTGCCCCGTGGCTCGGGGGGTTCGGGGGCTGGCCTCTAGACGGGACCAAACCCACCCTCGACAGCCAGGCCATGGTCGACACTCTGCAATTCCTCCACGATCTGAAGTTTGTGCACAAGATAGTGCCCATGGAGGCTGACTACAACGCTGCCGACTCCCTGTTCAAGGAAGGCAAGGCAGCCATGATCATCAACGGCGACTGGTCTCTTGGTGCCTACGTGACTGGCGACGTCAAGAAGAACGTGGATCTGGGGGTCGCGCGGATTCCCAAGGTCGCCAAGACCGACAAGTGGCCTTCGCCCATGACTAGCGGCATCTACCTCATGTTCCCCGAGTACCTCGAGGGCGACAAGCTGAACGCGGTGAAGGGATTCGTGGACTTCTTGGTTTCGGACGAGGTCCAACTCAGGTTCCTCCAGAAATTCAAGAGGCTCCCGGCGACCGCGAGCGCGCTCAAGAACCCTCTCGTGACCGAAGACCCGATCCTGAAGGGTTCATCCGACCAGATGGTCGTTGGGAAGCCAATGCCCACAGTGCCCGAGATGCGGGCGTGCTGGGACGCCATCAGACCCAACCAGGAGGCCGTGATGGCCGGCAAGATGTCTCCGAAGGACGCCGCAAAGGCGATGCAGGAAGCTGCTGAGAAGGCCATTCGCGAGATGACCAAGTAGGTCACGGAAGGCCAGGCTTGAGGCAGGCCCGGGTGAGATCGCGGGTTTCGTCCGGGCCTGCCTGCTTCCAAGGTGGTGAAGGCATTGATGGCTTTGACCTGGGATGTTGTGACCCGGGGGCTTGGCGAAATCGGCAGACTGCTCGGGATCGTCGCCGCGGTCGTCGTCGTCCTGGAAACCCTGGCGTACCTGGTCCTTCACAGGCTCCTGAAGTGTAAGTACTCGCTGCCGTTCATGCTGCTGCTTCCTGCCTTCGTCGGGGTGATGGCGCTCATCATATACCCGTTCGGTTTCAACATCTACCTCGCTTTCAGCAACATGAACATGTTCCGGTTCAAGGATTTCTCGGTGGGCCTCTCCCACGGCATCACCAACTTCCTTGACGTTTTCAGGCTGCCAGTGCTTCAGAAGGTGACCTTCTTCCAGCTGCTCGGACGAACGGTCCTGTGGACGGTCGTGAACGTCGTGTGCCACGTCCTCGGCGGCCTCGGGCTCGCCATCCTCCTCAACAGGCCGATGAGGGGCAAGGGAATCTACCGAACCCTGCTCGTCGTGCCGTGGGCGCTCCCGCAAGTCATCTCGGCGCTTGCGTGGCGCGGCGAGTTCCATTTCCAGTACGGCTTCGTCAACCTGATGCTCGAGAGGCTGGGCTTGCGACCGGTGCCGTGGCTGAGCGACCCGAGGTGGGCGTTCGTCGCCGTGGTGTTGGTCAACGTGTGGCTGGGGATCCCGTTCATGATGGTGGTGCTCCTGGGCGGGCTTCAGAGCATTTCCCAGGAGTACTACGACGCGGCCCAGATCGATGGAGCGTCCGCGTGGCAGCAATTCCGGTCCATCACGATGCCCCTCCTGAAACCGGTGCTCACGCCCGCCGTGATCCTCGGGGTGGTGTGGACGTTCAACAACTTCAACGTCATTTACCTCGTGACGAGGGGCGGCCCGATGGAAGGCACCGACCTCCTGGTCACATCCATGTTCAAGGCGGTGTTCGAATTCTACCGGTACGGGTTTGGAGCCGCTTATGCCATGGTCATCTTCGTGTTCCTGTTCATATTCTCCGCCGTGTATCTGCGGCTGAGCGGTGGGTTCAAGGGGGCCTGGGAGTCATGAGGACCGGGGCGAGGCGAAGCGTCTTTCGCAGGGCGAGAGGGGACAGCCCTGCCAAGAGGGCCGTCATCCACGCCGTCCTCATCCTTGCGTGCGTCGTATCCGTCTATCCGTTCCTCCGGGTCGTGAGCGTTTCGCTCAGACCGAGCAACCAACTGCTCTCCACGAGCCTGGCGTTCATACCTCCTGGGGCGAGTCTGGAGAACTATCGTGCGCTCATCTTCGAGAGGGACTTCACCATATGGCTTTGGAACAGCCTCATCGTGAGCGCGGCGTCGGTGCTGGTGGGCCTCATGCTGGCCGCGACCGCGGCTTACGCGTTTTCGAGGTGGAAGTTCCCCGGCCGGCGTCAGGGGCTGCTATTCCTGCTGACGACACAGATGATTCCCGCAGGCATGCTCCTACTCCCCATATACATCATGGTCGTGAGGCTGAGGCTGTTCAACACGTACACGGGCATGGCCATCGCTTACTCAGTGGGGTCGGTGCCGTTCTCCATTTGGATCCTCAAAGGATACTATGATACAATACCGCGGGAACTCGAAGAGGCGGCGCTCGTCGATGGGGCAAGTCCGCTCGTGGCGTTTTGGCGGGTGGTGATACCGTTGTCGACCCCGGCGCTTGCCATCGCGGGGCTGTTCAGCTTCATGAGCGCCTGGAACGACTACATGATGGCCAGGGTCATGCTTCAGAAAGCCGACATGTTTACGTGGCCGGTGGGTTTCCAGAAGCTGATGGACCAATTCCAGACTGCATGGGGTCAGTTCGCCGCAGCTTCGGTGCTCGTCGCCATCCCGGCCCTTGCGCTGTTCCTGTACTCGTCGAAGTGGCTCGTGTCCGGCATGACCCTGGGTGGGGTGAAGGAATAGGTTCAAAGAAGGATTGCAGCCTCCCTTGTTGAATACTTTCCGGGAACTCACGGTGAGGGCTTTTCGGCATACAGCCGCTGGAGGTGATCATCGAGGGGTTTAGTGGTGTACGTCAAGGTGCTCCGTGGTTTTCTGCTGGTGTGTGTGGCGCGTGTGAGTCGTTCTCTCGAATTACGCTGCCTTGGGAGTGCGTTGCGCACGGCTCCATAAGACGGCACAGGGGGTATTCAAGAAATGGCAAGAGTCTACCTGGAGCATGTGACCAAGAAGTTCGGTAATGTCGTTGCGGTGAACGATGCCACGCTCGAGATCAAGGACAAGGAGTTTCTCATTCTCGTTGGCCCGTCGGGGTGCGGCAAGTCCACGACTTTGCGGATGGTGGCCGGTCTCGAGGAGATCACCGAGGGGAACATCTACATCGGCGACACTATAGTGAATGACATCCCGCCGAAGGACCGCGATATCGCGATGGTCTTCCAGAACTACGCCCTGTATCCCCATATGGACGTGTACAACAACATGGCATTCGGCCTGAAGCTTCGCAAGTTCCCGCGTGCGGAGATCGACAAGCGCGTCAAGGAGGCCGCGGCGATCCTCGGCATAGAGAACCTGCTGAAGAGAAAGCCCAAGGAGCTTTCGGGAGGCCAGAGGCAGAGGGTGGCGCTGGGAAGGGCAATCGTGCGCGAGCCGAAGGTGTTCCTCATGGATGAGCCCCTTTCGAACCTCGACGCGAAACTCCGTGTCCAGATGAGGGCGGAGCTGGCCAAGCTGCACAACAGGCTCCAGACGACGATCATCTACGTTACCCACGACCAGACGGAAGCCATGACCATGGGCGACCGTATAGTCGTCATGAAAGACGGCTTCATCCAGCAGGTGGGCGCGCCGATGGAGATCTACGATCATCCCGACAATGTCTTCGTTGCCGGGTTCATCGGAAGTCCGGCCATGAACTTCCTCGACGCAACCATTCTGAGCAAAGACGGGGATCTCTGGATCGATGCCAAGAGCTTTAAGGTGAAGTTGCCTCCGGCCAGGTTCGAGACGATCGGCGAGTACATCGACAAGGAAGTCATCTTCGGCATCAGGCCCGAGGACATCGACGACAAGGATTTCGTTCCCGATGCGCCTCCTGACCGGATAGTCACGGCTGACATCGACGTGACCGAGCCGATGGGCTCTGAGGTTTACCTGTACGCGACGGTGGGGCCGCACTCGTTCATAGCGAGAGTGGATGCGCGTACGACCGCGAGGGACGGGTCGTCTCACCGGCTCGTGTTCAACACCGACAAGGCCCACTTGTTCGACAAGACGACACAGAAAGCCATCAGGTGACCTGGCGCTGCCTTGCGCCCAGCGTTCCCATGGCGAGAGCGATTGCGCCTGGGGATAGTTGGGGAGAATATCTCCAGCTATCCCCTTTTCCATGGCAGATAGGGTCTCGGTGAGGGGGTCAACGAGTTGACGACTGGCACTGGCAACGTGGAACACGGCAACATCGAACGTAAGGCTATCCTGGACAACGGCGAGGACATGGCCCGGCTCGACCCGGGCGGGATGCTGAAGATAGTGAGCGACCTCCCTCAACAAATACGGGACGCTCTGGGCATCGCGGCGCGTGTGGATCTGCCGTCGAGCCTCGCCGGGGCCCGCTGCATCGTTGCCGCGGGACTGGGAGGCTCGGCCATAGGCGGCGACGTCGTTCGGGAGATCGTCGCCGGCGAGCTGAGAGTACCCATGATCGTCGCGCGGGATTACGACCTGCCTGCGTTCGTGGACGGGGACACGCTCGTGTTCGTATCGAGCTATTCGGGGAATACCGAGGAGACACTGAGCGCGTACGGCATCGCCCGTGACCGGGGGGCCCGCGTGATGTGCATCACGAGCGGTGGGCGCCTCGCGGAGCTCGCATCGCGGGACGGGATGCCTCTCGTCGCCATTCCGAAGGGATTCCCGCCCCGCACAGCGCTGGCGTACCTGTTCGTCCCAATGCTCGTGGCGCTGGCGCGGCTGGGATACGTGAAAGACGCAGCGGAGGGTCTTGATGAGGCGGAGCTCATCCTTCGCGACCTCGCCCTCGTGCTGGGACCCGAGTCGCCTGTCTCTGTCAATCAGGCGAAACGACTGGCGCTTGGGATGCACGGCAAGATCCCGCTCATCTACGGGTCGTCCGGCATCACAGCAGCGGCGGCTCTCAGATGGAAGACTCAAATCAACGAGAACAGCAAGGCTCACGCGTTCTGGAACGCCTTTCCCGAGCTCAACCACAACGAGACGGTGGGATGGGGTGCGAGGGACGACATCTCGAGGGCGCTGCGCGTTGTGGTCCTGAAGGACAAGGGAGACCATCCCAGGGTGCAGCGGAGGGAAGAGATCACTGCGACCCTGATGGCCGGCGCGGCCGGCATAGACGAGGTTCACAGCCTCGGGAGGTCGAAGGTGGCGCGGCTGCTGTCCCTCGTGTATGTCGGGGATTTTGCCAGCCTTTATCTTGCTTTCCTTTACGGGGTGGATCCCAAGCCGGTACAGGTGATAGACTACCTGAAGGGTGAGCTCGCCAGGGCCTAGATGCTCCTAGGTCCACTCGTGGGAACGGGTGTGGCCGGGAAGATTCGATCACCGGTGGAGAGGAGACGTGGGAGATAGACATGGCGAGACCGCTTGTGGTTGGAGTGGATCTGGGAGGCACCAAGGTCGCGACGGCCGTGGCCCGTTCTGATGCAGCGATAGTCTCGCGTGTGACGAAGCAGACGGAGCCCGAACGCGGCCTCGATGCAGTAGTAGCGACCATCATCGATTCGGTCAGGGAGGCTGTGGAGGAGGCCGGTGCGAAGCTGGACGATGTGGCGGGGGTGGGGGTGGGAAGTCCGGGCCCGCTCAACCCCGAGACAGGAACCGTGATCTTCGCGCCCAACCTCGGGTGGCACGACGTGCCGCTCGTGGCTCTGATGGAACAGGCGTTGAACGTGCCCGTGCATATCGAAAACGACGCGAATCTTGCTGCCCTTGGAGAGGCCAGGTACGGTGCGGGCCGTGGGTCGAAGAACATGATCTATATCACGGTGAGCACGGGCATCGGCGGAGGGCTGATCCTGGGTGGGGAGATCTACAGCGGCTCCTCGTTCGCTGCGGGGGAGGTCGGGCATATGACGATTACCGACGAGGACGGGAGCCCGCAATGCGGCTGCGGCAACTACGGGTGCCTCGAGGCCCTGGCGTCGGGCCCGGCCATCGCGCGCATGGCCCGGGAACTGATACGCCACGGCGAGGAGACCATGATACTGGACCTCGTCCGGGGGAATGTCGAGCTTGTGACATCGGAGGTCGTCGGTAGAGCGGCGCTGGCCGGGGACGCGGCCGCCATAGCCATCCTCGGCAAGGCCGCGGATTATCTCGGCATAGGAATCGCCAATCTCGTCAACATCCTCAACCCGGATACCGTGGTCATAGGAGGAGGGGTCTCCAAGGTTGGGGAGATACTCCTCAAACCGGTGCGGGAAGTTGTGGCTGAACGGGCGCTGAAGCCGGCTTTTGAGGCGGTGAAGATAGTGAGGGCGGAGCTCGGGGCCGACGCGGGGGTGGTAGGCGCCGTGTGCCTCGTCCTGTCCAGGCTGCCGGCGGCTGCGGCAGCGGGCGGGACCGGGGCAGGGGGCTGACGAGGCCGCCGCGCGCCGGCTGGCTGCGACGCCGTCGCGCCACGCTTGGGAAATCCGCATTACACGGTGCATGCCTGAATATGTACATTAAGGCAGGAGCGCCCCGGTGGATTAGCCTGCTTTCTGATGCAGGGCGGGGCGAGACTCTCCCCTCACAAGGGAGATGGGAGGCATGTGTGCAATGCGGCGAACCTCATTGGCTGTGATGGCTATTCTCGTGGCATCGCTCGTCATCGCTGAGGGGGGCGGCTTTGTGTCCCTTACGGCGCTGGCCGAACCTGTCGTGGTCCTCGACATGGATGATCCCGTGGGCGATGATCATGGGCCGGGTACCTACGGGTATCCGACGCACAAAGCCTTCGTGCCGGGTCTCTTCGATCTCACGCATTTCAAAGTGAGCCATGACCCGGAGTACGTCTACTTTGACGCGACGTTCAAGGAGATCACGAACCCCTGGAACGCACCGGAAGGGTTCAGCCACCAGCTCATCAACATATATATCGACACGACGCCCGGCGCAGGTCGGACGGACACTCTCCGCAAGGGCGCCCTGGTCGCCTTCGACAGGAGGTATGGATGGGATCTCTTCATCAAAGCTGTCGGCTGGGGCGGGTGCAGGGTCTTCACAGCCAAGGACGAGTCGGAAGCCAGGGGCATAGCAGATGGACTTTCAGCGAGCGTGCTCGCGGACGGCAAGACCGTCAGGGTCGCTGTGCCGAAAGCCGTAATAGGCGAGCCGTCCAGGAGATGGGGCTACTACGTGCTCGTCGGCTCGCAGGACGCGTTCGGCGAGGACGACTTCCGCCCGGTGATGGAGAAGGCAGGGCCCTGGGTTTTCGGCGGAGGCAGCGACCTCGAGGTGGACCCCAATGTCATCGACATGCTTGCCCCGGCGCGCGGGCGCGCTTCACAGGAGCGGATGCTGGGCTCGTATAATCTGGAGAGGGGGTCGCTTGCGGTTCTCGTGCCCGTATTTGCGACGGCCGGAGGAAACGGGGCCGTGTCCCGCGGCGCGGTCGCGGCGGTGGTCGTCACGCTCGTGGCCGCTGGGGCGGTCGGCTGGTGGGCGAGACGCCGTCGGCCGACCACGCCGCCGCGAAGATGATGCTCACGTTTGATGGGGGTGCAGACATGGGAGCAAAGCAGGTCGTATTCGGGGCTCTACTCACGGCACTGGCACTCGTGATTCCACTGGCCTTCGGGGGATTCCTCGGAGTCGTGATTCCTCCGTTTTCAGCGACGCTCGCGTCACACGTGCCGGTCATGATCTCCATGCTCCTCGGTCCGTGGGTGGCTTTCCTGGTAGGCGCCGGGTCCGCCGTGGGCTTTCTTGTGAAGTTGGGTCCTGTCATCGCGGCCAGAGCTGCGATGCACGCGGTGTTTGCGGTGGCCGGGGCGGTCCTCGTGAGAAGAGGGATGCCGTACTGGAGAGCGCTTCTGTGGACCTTGCCAATCCACGCTTTCACCGAGGCGTTGATCGTACTGCCTTTCGGCTTCACGCTTCACAGGGCCGGCGTGGTGGTCGGCCTCGGCACAGCCATGCATCACCTGGTTGATTCCGGGATATCTCTTGCAGTAGTGAAAGCCGTCGGCCTGGCGCAGCGACCTTTCGCCAAGACAGACTGACGGCGGCCAACTGCGCAGCCCAGCGCACGCGCAGACCAAGCCTCCCGCGCCCGGTCGAACCCGACCGGGCATTTTCGCTTCCGCGAGGGAGGAATTCCGAAGCACGCGTCGTATAAATGATACTGACAACATATACACATATGATATATCAACTATAGACATGAACCGGAAGGGGTGTGCCTTGTCTCCTGAACATACGGAAGGAGGTCCGCAGGATGATTCCCAACAGGAACATCTCGACTCCGCTATACCATCAGATCCGCGATTTCCTGCGGGACGAGCTGCAGAACGGGGGATTCAGGCCGGGTGAGAAGATTCCCTCGGAGGCGGAGCTGAGCGCGAGATACCGAGTGAGCCGCATAACCGTCAAGCAGGCCATTCAGAGCCTGGTCCAGGAAGGCCTGCTGTATAGGATGCAGGGGAAGGGGACGTTCGTGGCGCGTCCCAAGGTCGCCCATAGTCTGAACCGCATCACCAGTTTCAGCCAGCAGATGCGCGATAGGGGCATGGAGCCCTCCACGAAGGTCCTCGAGGTCGAGATTGTCGCGGCGAGGGGGCGAGTGCGCGAGGCTCTGGCCGTGGCCGAGGGGACCCTCGTTACGAAGGTGCGCCGCCTGCGCCTTGCAGACGGCGAGATCATGGGGGTCCAGACAGCTTACGTGCCGGTCGACATGTGTCCCGACCTTGCCGACCACCTGAAGGAGAACGTTTCGCTGTATCAGCTGTTGCGGACCAGGTATGGGCTTGCGCCTGCCAGGGCCATTGAGAACTACACGGCCATCGTCCTCGATCCGTATGACGCGAGGCTTCTTGAAGTGCCGGAAGGCTCTCCGGCGCTTTTCGCCGAGCGAATGGCGTATCTCGCTGACAACAGAGCCCTCGAATACGTCGTCTCCATTCTCCGCGCGGACAGGTACACGCTGAGCGTGGACCTCCAAGGGCAGTCTTCGGTGATGCAGGGCAGGGCGGCAGGCCAGGAGGCGTTCCCGCGGACTGGGACAGAGCTCGAGGAGTCCAGCTGAAACCGGCGTGCGGGAGAGGAATCGCCATCCTCACATACGGCACTGATGGGGGGAATCAACGAATGACGCTGTCATCACCTCCGGTGGGCAGGACGCTGATAGCGGACTCGTCTCACGCGCGCCGTGGCGGCTCTCTGGGTTTCCTGGCTGTGTTGTCTGCGATGGTGTGGGCGATGATCACCGTGCTGACGAGCGTGCCGGTGCAGGGAGGCGGAGCCGTGGTGAGGATATCAGTCGACCGGGGTGCGGAGATCTCCAGGGTCAGCCCGCTCCTCTTCGGCGTGAACACTGCTTGTTGGGACGAGCAGCTCTTCCCCGGCACCGTGGACGACTGGGAACTCACGTTCGATCAGCTCGGGGTGAAACGGGTGAAAGACGCCGGGATCCGGTTCCTTCGTTTCCCCGGCGGCCGCGATGCGGACGATTATGTGTGGAACTCCCCGTCGAACTCGCCCCTTCGCCTCGACACCGACGAGTTCATGATCTTCTGCAGGCTGGTCGGAGCAACCCCGTCCATTACCGTCAACTACGCTGAGAAACCCGAGCTTGCCGCCGAGTGGGTGCGTTCCGCCAACCGGGTGAAGGGGTACGGCGTGCGCTACTGGGAGGTTGGAGACGAAGAGTACTTCCTCGTGGACGGCCCCTCCTACGCTTCCAGGTTCATCGAGTTCGCCCGGGCGATGAAAGCTCAAGACCCGTCCATAAAGGTGGGCGCGAACATCTCGCCCTCGCGGCCCGACTGGTCCAGACGGGTGCTCCGCCAGGCAGGCGGGTACATAGACTTCGTGGTCCACAACTGGTATCCACAAAGCTCTGGCAAGGAAGACGACACATATCTCCTTTCCACTCCGCCCCGGCTCGCTCAGGACTTGGCGATCATCAGGAACATGCTGAAGGATGAGGTGCCGGCCCGAGCCGGCGAGATCGAGGTGCACATCGGCGGGTACAACTCAGTGAACTACGCTCCCGGTCCCCAGACCACGTCACACGTCAACGCCTTGTGGCTGGCAGATGTCCTTGGGACCATGGCCGACGCGGGGGTTGACGCCGCGGGGTTCTGGGCCCTCCACAACGTGTATCCTCCGCGCCGTGGGGATTACGGGATCGTCACTTCGACTCCGGAGAACGCGCCGTACCCAACCTACCACGTTTTCCAGCTTTTCAATGATCATTTCGGCGACGTGTGCCTGCGGTCGAATTCCACTGACAACCGCGTTGCCGTTCACGCGTCCGCGCGCGGCGACTCCGCTCGAGGCCGGGTGCATCTCATCATCGTGAACAGGGCGGGGGAGGACCTGGACGCGGCCGTGCAGGTGTCCGGGTTTTCATGCGGGCCCCGCGGCGAGGTTTGGACGCTTTCTGCCGGCGGCCCGCCCGCGAGGGCGAGGGATGCGGAGCTGACTGAGGGGCGGGCCACGCTCAGGGTCCGCGCGAAGTCGCTCGTTGCGATGACGATCCCGGGCAAGGCCGCAGCGCCGCCTCTTCCGCGGAACCTCGGATTGCGGGCGAAAGCCACCGCCTCGTCCACGGCCGAGGTGGACGGGATGTTCGCGCCAGAAAGCGCTGTGGACGGTGACATGCGCACGAGGTGGGCTTCGCGCATATGGCAGAAGTCGCCGGAGTGGTTCCAGGTAGACCTGGGCAGCGCGGAGGTAGTGGGATCGGCTGTCCTTTACTGGGAACTCGGGGCGACGAGGTACACCATTCAGGTCTCCAGGGACGGGACGACCTGGAAGACTGTGGCAGAAAGGGCGTCCAGCGGCGCCGGCAGGGAAGTCGTTGAGTTTGGTCCCTGTGAAGCAAGGTACTTGAAGGTCCTGCTCCACGAACGTCCGAAGGACATCGGGACGAGGTTCGGGCACTCGCTGTGGACCACTTGGGGATTCTCGCTCTGGGAGATGGAGGTGTACGCGCCGGGCGACGGACCGGACGCGGGCAACTAGGTGGGGGCGCGGAGACGTTTCGGGCTTCGCGGGGCTGTGCCGGAGGGCCAGAGGGGGAACGGGACGCCGCGGGCGGACGGCAGGCGCTGGCTGCCGGCCGGGGATGCGCGTGCCCTCACCCACAGGGACGGCTCTCGTGAGCCGGGTCGCACGCGGAGGGGGTGAGGAGCGGGACTGTCGAGACGTTGAGCTTGCGGACTCTGCGTGGCGGTCTCTGGAATTCCGACCGGTCGGCGGTTTCGGGTCTCACCTGAACTGAACACACCCAAAGTAAAGGAGGCCGTAGTTGACCATGAGAAGGTGCATCGTGCTCGTCGTCTGTCTTTCCATGTTGCTCGGGCTTGCGGCAGCCGCGGGAAGCGCCGCCGCGGCCAAGGCCAAACTCGTCTGGCAGGTGCACTGGAGCGACTTCCAGGTGGAAGGTGTGTACTCGGGCGAGGGGGCCAACAGGAAGCTGGTGAGCAAGGGGCTGCGTCAGTATGTCGAGGAGTACATGAAACTGCACCCCGACGTGGAGATCGAGATCCAGTCCGTCCCCATGGAAGAGTATCTCCAGAAGGTGCTCGTCGCCCGCTCGTCCGGCGTCGCGCCTGACCTGTACGGCATATACTCGCTCTGGGGCGTACAGCTTGTCCAGAACGGTATTCTCGACGCTCCGCCCAATGCGGTAGTGAAAGACGTCCGCGAGAACTACACCCCGGTGGCGGTAGCCGGCGCGACAATCGACGGCAAGATCTGGGGCATCCCGATGGAAGTGGGCAACTACTGCCTGGTGTACAACAAGGGGCTCCTCAAGGCGAAGGGCTTCACTTCCCCGCCGAAGACGTGGAACGAGCTCGTGGACATGGCCTCGAAGCTCACGGTGCGTGACAAGTCCGGCGTCATCACCCAGTACGGCTTTGCATTCCTCGCCGGCTGGGAGTCGGCCGTCGTTCACCCGTACCTCGGGCTCCTCTGGGACCTGGGCGGTGATTTCTTGTCACCTGACTTCAAGAAATGCGTGGTCAACAGCCCTGAGGGCGTGCAGGCGCTCGAGGCCGAGCTGCAGCTCTTCAAGACGGGCGGCACCGACCCCGCCGGGAGCGTGTGGAGCTTCCCGCAGGGGAAGGTGGCCATGATGATCATGGCTTCGTGGTATGAACAGAGCCTGAAGCAGGGTCTTGGTGACAAGTACGACAAGGTGGTGGGCGTTGCCCCGGTTCCCTACATAAAGAAGCCGGTGAATGCCGGGTACACCTGGTTCCTGGCTGTAGACAGCGCTTCGAAGAACAAAAAGGCTGCATGGGACTTCCTGATGTGGTTCACCGCGGAGACCCAGAAACCGAAGAACACCACGCGGCTCGGGGATCTGATGGTGGAGACCATAGGCAGCCTGCCGTGCAGGGAAATCGACCTTGCCAACCACCCTGACACCCTGAACGACCTGTACACGAAGACCTTCGTTGAACAGCTCAAGAACTCGAAGCCCGAGCCCAACGTGGCGCAGGGCGCCGAGGTGAAGACGATCCTCGCCAATGAGATCGTCGAGGCATGGCACGGGCGAAAGTCCGCGAAGCAGGCGCTCGATGACGCCGTGCTCAAGATCAACGAGATCCTCGCGGAGTTCTATTGATATCTGGACGGTGAAGCCTAGAGGGAGGCGCGTCCTTTGCGGCGGCACCGCGCGGGAGGCGACGGAGGCTCGCCTCCCGCGCGGCACGGCCGAGGCGGACCGGGCGCGACGGGAACGGGCGTAACCGCAGGTCACAGGCCGCCGGGAGGTGAGGGCGTTGAGCCCTGGTGCAGTTTCCGCCAGGAGGAGTCTCCTCAAACGGACGCTTACGGGTTACTTGTTTCTTTCACCGGCACTGGTTTTTTACCTGGTCTTCCTTGTGATACCCATCGGGATGTCCTTGTACATCTCGTTCCGGGACTGGAACATGCTCGTCCCGTTGACGAGTTCGCGGTTCGTGGGGCTCAGGAACTACACCTATCTTCTCACCAAGGATGAGCTCTTCCTCATCGCGGTGAAGAACACGATCATTTACGCCACAGGGACCGTCTTCGTCGGCATGGCGCTGGCCCTCGGTGTCGCGATCATGCTCCTGAGGGTGCGCGGCGCCACTTTCTGGAGGTTTGTGATGTTCGCACCGGTCGTGACGCCCTCCGTGGCGGTGGCGCGGATCTGGGGGGGCCTCTACCGGCCCGCGGAAGGCCTCGCCAACGCCATACTCAAGATGGTCCACCTTCCGCCCCAGCAGTGGCTGGCGGACCCGGATATCTGCCTGTACTCCATAATGCTGATAGCCATATGGAGCGGGATCGGCGCCACGGTGATCGTGTTCACCGCGGGCCTCAAGGGCATCCCCGATGTGTACTATGACGCCGCGAAGCTGGACGGTGCGGGACCATGGGCGGAGTTCAGACACATCACCATACCCATGCTCAAGCCGACCATCCTTTTCTTGTCGGTGACCGGTCTCATAGGTGCCTGGCAGGCCTTCGATCTCATTTTCATGCTGGCAGTGGGCGGCACCGAGTCCGGCACGAGCCCGGTCAGAAGCGTCATCGTGCTTGCGCTCTATCTATACCAGATGGCCTTCAAGAACCTGCGTATGGGGAGGGCGTGCGCAGGAGCGTTCCTCCTCTTCCTGATTGTGTTGGGGTTCTCCTTCATTGTGCTGAGAGTCCTCAGGAAGGGAGGGGTCGAGTCCTATGAGTAAGCAACTGCCTCCACGGGTATTGTCCTCCGCCGCCGGCAAGGATGCGGAGACTGACGGCGGGATCTTGCCGGGCCGCGCCGGCGCCGCGACCGGGAAACACGCCGTCACGCAGGTGGGCGAACGAGGCGAGCAAAAGGGGCGGAGAGGCCGGTGGGGCGGCCGGCGAACGCGGGTCGTTCGTAGACTCATCATCCACGTATCGGTGATCATCATCGGACTTGCCATGTTCCTGCCCTTCTACTGGATTCTGTCCGCGTCTGTGATGACGTACGAAGAGGTCACGGCCATACCGCCGAGATGGGTGCCGTCGACTCCCCAGTGGGGCAACTACGGCGCCGTTCTTCGGGATCCCAACGTGCCGCTCTTCAAGTACTTCAGCAACAGCTTCATCGTTTCCGCGGCGGTTACCGTGGCGGTGCTCTTGACAAGCTCGCTGGCGGGGTACGCCCTCGCGAAGCTCAAGTTCCCCGGGCGCGATGCCGTATTCACGTTCACCCTCTCCACCATGATGTTCCCGGTGTTCCTGTTTCTGATCCCTGTGTACTACATCCTGAAGCGGTTCCCGCTGCTCGGCGGGAACAACATCCTCGGCATGGGAGGTACAGGGGCCCTTCAGTCATACGTGTCACTTATCCTGCCGTTCGTGGTGAGCGCGTGGGGGATATTCTTGATGCGGCAGTTCATGATGACCATCCCTGACGAGCTCATCGATGCCGCGAGGATAGATGGCGCCTCGGACCTTGGTATCTTCGGCAGGGTGATGATGCCCCTGGTCAAGCCGGCTCTGGCGACGCTGGCGATATTCACGTTCATCGGACAATGGAACTACTTCCTGTGGCCGATGATCGTGACCACGTCCGCCCCGCATCTGATGACGGTGCCGGTGGGCTTGCGGCTGATGGGGACTGCGTACAGCACGGCCGTGAACATGAACAAGCTCCTCGCGGCGACCGTCATGGCGATAACGCCCTCGGTGTGCGTGTTCCTGGCGCTCCAGCGCTACTACATCAAGGGATTCGTCCTGAGCGGATTCAAATAGGCTCGCCGTGCGGACGAGCGGACGAGCGGACGACGAGGACGAAACGAGGACGGGAGGAGGCGGCGTGGTGAAGAGGCACTTTCCCATGGCTGTATGGTATGGAGGCGGCCGCACGCGGGCCACGATGGTCAGGCATCCCTGGCCCGGTGCGGCCGACGAATGGCGGCGCGACATTGCAAACATAAAGGAATGCGGGTTCAACACGGTACGCTGCTGGGTGGACTGGGCGGCGAGCGAGCCGCGACCCGGCGCATACAGGTTCGACGCCCAGGACCTTGTCATGGATCTCGCCCGCGAGGCCGGCCTTCAAGTCATCATCCAGCTTTACCTGGATTCCGCGCCCGACTGGCTTCTCGACGAGTTCCCAGACTCCACGTATGTGTCACAGGGCGGGGACAAAATCATCTCGCAGGGGTCACCCGGGTACTGCTACGACCATCCGGGCGTGCGGCGGAGGGCCGAGGAATTCATGACGGCCGTCGCGGCGCACGTGAAGGACCGCGAGGAGTTCCTTGGATGGGACCTCTGGAGCGAGCCGCACGTCGTGCAGTGGGCTTACTTCGACTACCTTCCGCAGCCCGCTGTGTTCTGCTATTGCCACTACACCGTGAGGCGCTTCCGTGAGTGGCTGAAGGCCAAGTACCGCACGATAGACGCTCTCAACGAGGCGTGGTATCGTGCTTTCTCCAGCTGGGACGTTGTGGACGCCCCCCGTTTCATCTCGCTCATGACGTACACCGACTTCATCGACTGGCAGGAGTTCATCCTCGACAAGATCTCTCAGGATCTGGCGTGGCGGGCGAGGACGGTCAAGGCTGCCGACCCGGACCACGTCGTCACGAGCCACTCGGACATCCCGTGTATCATGACCCTCCCCATGCTGGGTCAGGGCGCGCCCGACGACTGGCGGATGGCGAAGGTCGTGGACGTGTGGGGGACTTCCTTCTACCCCAAGCACGTGGGCGCGAAGGAGACCAATGACCCCTCGCTTCGCTCGGCCATGCTCTGCTCGACGCGCTCGGCGTGCGCTTCGATGGGAAGCCCCTTCTGGCTGGGGGAGCTGCAGGGTGGCCACGGGTACGTCGGGTCGTTCGCCATCAACGCCACCGCGCAGGACGAAGCCGAGTGGACGTGGCAGCCCATCAGCCACGGGGCGAAAGGCTTGTGTTTCTACGCGTGGTACCCCATGACGAGGGGTTACGAGTCGGCCGGCTTCGGCCTTGCGGAGCTGGACGGCACCCCGAGCGAGCGGGCGAAGGTCGCGGGGGCGGCGGGGAAGGTCATAAGCGCCAACATGGAGCTCTTCCTCGATGCCAAACCTCCGAAAGCCGATGTGGCGATACTGTACAACGTCCTCGCCAACATCATGTGGACGGCCATGCGGGAGAAGTCCACGTACATCCCGTCGAGATCCCTGGCAGGGGCTTACCGGCCGCTATTCGAGGAGAACATCCCCGCGGACTATGTCCACTTGGACGAGATCGAGCAAGGGGCCCTCGCGAGGTACAAGGTCCTGTACATGCCCTTCTCGCTCATGATCACGCGCAAGGCCGCCGAGAGGATTGCCGAGTTCGTGCGGAACGGCGGCACGGTGGTAGCCGAAGCGCGCACGGGTTGGAACGACGAGGTGGGAGCGTGCGGGGAGGCCGTGCCGGGGTTCGGTCTCGCCGAGGTGTTCGGATGCAGGGAAACCGGTGCGCGCAAGGTGGACGACATGGTGGACCTGGTGGTCGCGGCGGGAGCCCTCGACCGTGTCCCGTGCGTGCGGTGCGGAGACGAGCTCAGGGGATACGGCGTGAGGCAGGTGCTGGAGGTGACGGCGCCTACCGCCCAGGTGGTGGCTACGTTCGACGACGGCACGCCGGCCGTGGTAGCGAACAGTTACGGCAAGGGGCTTGCCGTGCTGGCCGGCACTTTCCTGAGCTTCGCTTATGAGACCCGCCGGCATGCCGCCACGGGCAGGTTCCTCGCGAGTTTCGCGCAGAGTGCGGGCGTGGCGCGCCCCGTCATCGTGGAGGCCGCCGCTCCCGGCGGGACTGTGGAGGCGCGAGTGCTTCAGTCGAGGCTTGGGACCGCCGACGAGGCGCACCTGCTCTTCGCCTTCAACCACGGCGGCGAGCCTCTAGACGCACGGTTCCTGGTCGCTCTGGGTTGTTCCGAGGGTGGCGAGGCTGTCGCGGGCGGGGATGGCGACCGCGATCGTGGTGCCAGCTGTGCTGAGGGCTGTGGACAGGGTGCCGGTGGGGCCGAGCCCGGACCGGCGGGAATGAGGGCGGCTGGTCCGGCACCAACCGCAGCCGCGATGGGGGCGTCAGCGGAAGACCTGGTTACCTCGGAGAGAGTCGATGTGAACTTCCGGGACGGCCGCGCCGAACTGAGGAAGCGGCTCGACGGGGGAGAGATCTGGGTTGTCAAGATCGCGGTCGGGTGAGAGAGCGGGCAACACGGCAGTGGGCGTGGACGTCGGCGGCACCAAGGTCGCGTGTGGGCTGGTCGACACGGCAGGGACGGTGCTGGAGAGGCGGCGCGTCGCCATCGACGCCAGCGACCCGACTGGGATGGGCCCTTTCAAGCAGATTGCGGCTATGGTCCGCGAGGCCGCGGACGCGGCGCGCGGTACGGGCCTGGCCGTGGCCGGGTGCGGTGTCGCCGTGCCCGCAGTCATCGACAGGCCGAGCGGCAGGGTGATTTGGGCGCCGAACATCGCCGGCTGGCGCGGCTTTCCCCTCGGCGAGCTCCTTCGGGAAGCGACGGGGGTACCGGTGTTGCTGGACCATGACGGGCCTGCCGCAGTCATGGGTGAACAGTGGGTAGGTGCTGCGCGCAGCTGTCGCCACGTGGTGTTGCTCATTGTCGGTACCGGAGTGGGAGCCGGCTTCATCCTCGATGGCCGGGTGTACAGGGGTTCCCGCGGCATCGCGGGCGCGGTCGGATGGTCGTGTCTGGAGCCGGAGGCTGTCGAGGATCCGGTCTATCGCGAGAAGGGCTTTCTCGAGACCGTGGCTGCCGGTCCGGGCATCGCCCGGCAACTGCGCGAGAGGATCGCTCGCGGGGAGCCGAGTATAGCGTTGGAACTTGCAGGCGGGGACGTGCGCGCGATAACCGCCGAGGTGGTATTCAGTTCTGCGGAAAAAGGCGACGACACAGCCAGGAAGGTCATCGCCAGGGCCGTGAGATACATCGGCATGGCTGTCTCGAACCTAGTGAGCGCGTTCAACCCCGAGGTGGTCGTGTTGGGCGGCGGCGTCGGCCGCAGGCTGGGGCCGTACCTCGGAGAGATTCGGCGTGTCGTCGATGCCACGGCCCAGCCCCAGGCTGCTCCGGTGGCCAAGGTTGCGTGCGCCGAGCTCGGCGACGACGCGGGTGTGATAGGCGCGGCGAGGCTGGCCATGGAGGCTTTCGGGCAGGCGGGCCTAGGGTGAGGCGCACCGATCTGTAGGCCTCGGCCGGGCGCGACGCCCGCAACCGTCTACGGCACACGCAGGCTCCGGCTCCGGAATCGGCGATTGTCAATGGCCGTCTACGTGATGCGAAATGCGGGTCCGCAAGATAGGAGGCATATATGATGAGCGCGATCGCGTACCTCCAAAGGATTCAAGAGATCATCGGTGAGATTCGAGCGCATGAGATGCACAATATCGAGAAGGCGGCCGAGCTCATGGCGGGCTCCATCGGAAGCGGCCATCTCGTCCACCTCTTCGGGAGCGGCCACTCCGTCATCCCTGTCATGGACGTGTTCCCGCGCTATGGCAGCTTCGTCGGCTTCCATCCTTTGCTCGACCCCAGGCTGATGTGGTGCAACGTCGTCGGTCCGGGCGGCGCGCGGGAGCTTCTCTGGCTCGAGCGCCAGGAGGGCTACGTCGCCACTTTCCTTCAGAGTTTTGAGTTTCATCCGCAGGATACCATGTGGGTTTTCTCCCACGGCGGCCTTAACGCCGCCCCTGTGGAGGCGGCGCTCTACGCGCGGGAGAGGGGCCTTCCCGTGGTGGCGGTGGTGTCGGGCGACAACCATAGGAAGGCGAAGCCGACCCACTCGAGCGGCAAGAAACTCGGAGACCTCGCCGACGTCATGATCGACACGCATGTGCCCCTCGAGGACGCTCTTGTGCGCATCGACGGTCTCAACACCCCTGTGGCGGCCGGGTCCACCGTCGCCGTCGTCGCCATCTCGTGCGCTATCGTTGGGCAAGTGGCGAAGTTGCTCGTGGCGGCCGGGATCAAGCCTTCGACTTTCGTCTCCCCGAACGTGAAGGGTATCGGCCCGAACCACAACAA
>JBLNDA010000027.1:0-6075 GCA_050261175.1 Clostridia bacterium | reverse complement strand
ATCTCCGCGGCCGTGCCTGTCAGGAAAACCTCATCGGCGATGTACAGAACCTCCCTGGGCAGCGGCTGCTCGACCGCTGGAATTCCAAGGTCGCGTGCGATTGTCAGGACCGTGTTCCTGGTTATCCCGTTGAGTATGGACGAAGCAAGCTGCGGGGTGTACAGTGTCCCGTCGCGCACTACGAAGAGGTTCTCGCCGGTCCCCTCTGACAGGAGGCCGTCGGTTCCAACAGCGATTGCCTCATGGTATCCGTCGATTACGGCTTGCATCTTCATCAATTGGGAGTTGACGTAATTGCCGCACGCCTTGGCCATCGGGGGCAGAGTGTTCGGAGCCATGCGGTTCCAGGAGGCCACCACGACGTCGACGCCCCCGGCGCCGGCACCGGCCGCGAGATAGGTGCCCCATCTCCAAACGGCAATGACCGCCTGCACGGGGCTTGGGAGCGCGTTGAGCCCAAGCTCGTGATACCCCCGGAATACGAGAGGCCTTATGTAGCATGAATCAAAGCCGTTACGCCTGACGGTCTCGATTATCGCCTCGGCCATCTCCTCTTGTGAGTACGGTATGTCCATGCGGTATATCTTCGCGGAATCGTACAGCCGTCTCACGTGGTCGCCCAGGCGGAAGATGGCGGTGCCGGCGGGGGTCTTGTAGGCTCTGATCCCCTCGAACACTCCTGAACCATAATGTACGACATGGCTGAGCACGTGGATCTTCGCGTCTTCCCACCTGACGAAGTCTCCGTCGAACCATATGTAGGCGCCTTCCACCCATGCCATTGCAACATCACCTCATCATGTCTCGCGGACTGGTTCTCAACGACAAGCTGCATGTTCTGTCAACGCGTCTATTCTGTCAACGCGTCTGCTAACAAAAACCCTCTCCCCCTGACAGCCGTGGAGCCTCAAGGCTTCAGGGACGAGAGGAGAAGACACCGCACTTCTCAGGCGGCGTGCCGTCAGGTGGCGCGTCATCAGGTAGCGCGCCATCGGGTGGCGTCTCACGAAGTCACGCAAGCGCAGCCGGCTCCTCACCGGTCTTGACGGACCACAACGCCATCACGGGCCACACCACAGCACCTTCACAGGGACTGGCCGGGGGTTTTCGGCTTGCGCGTTAGGCTTGCGCGGTTCGAGGGCGAATCCAGCAAGCTTTGGGAACCGGTTCGCGCAGCTCACCGGCTCTCGGCTTTCTTGGGTCCGGCACCCTGTTTACTGTTCCCTGTCATAACCTTCAGTAAGCCCCAGAGTTACGCTGGTTCCGAGTTATTACCGTAAGTGTATAAAGATTCATGTGCCGTGTCAAGGGGCGGCGGACCCGCCTCGTCAAAGATTTCTCGTCAGAATACCCGCCGCCCGAGCGGGACCTCGCGGTCCGGCTGGATGAGCGCCACCTCACTCTCGTCGCTGACGGCGACCCCGAGGACGAGCACCTCTGACAGGAAATCCGCGATCTGGCGCGGCGGGAAATTCGTAACAGCGATGACGAGCCTGCCCACGAGTTCGTCGGGCGAGTACAGCCTCGTGATCTGAGCGCTTGACCTTCGGACCCCATGCTCGCCGAAGTCGATCAGCAGCTTGTACGCGGGCTTCCGTGCCTTGGGAAACCGCTCGGCCTGGATGACCCTCCCGACGCGCATCTCGACCTTCTCAAAGTCAGCGTAAGTTATCTCGCCCATGATTCCCACCCCCGTGGTATCGTCAATCTTCAGAGGAGCGGCCCTCGCGATGCGGTGTCCGGTGACCTGTTGTCGCGCCTTCGCGCCTGATCCGTGCGGGCGGGCCCTGAGCCGTTCCGCGCGTTCTTGCGCCCTCATCAGGTGTTCTGCAATTCGACTCATCTTTTATGCCATTCCCGTGCGAATTCCTACCGTTCGGCCTGAATGTCTTTTCACCGTGTTCCCAACGGCTCTAGAATAGCTGCGGAGAGCCTGTACACATGAAGCTCCTCAAGTGCGTGATGGGGCAGAGCGGGCAGAGCGGGGTTCGCGAAGGACGTCTGGCGCCAGCTCTTCCGCCAGCTCTTCCGCCAGCTCTTCCCCCAGCTCCGCCGCCAGGTGTGCCGCCAGCTCTGCCGCCGGCTCCGCCGGCGAGTCAGTGTGACTTGCAGTGTGACTGGGCTGACTGAAGGACCGGTCCAACACAACAGGGAGGTGCTGTAAATGGTAACCTTCATTGGGTGTATCATCGCTCTCGTCCTCGGTTATCTGTTCTATGGAGCTCTGGTGGAGAGGATCTTCGGCGTCAACCCCGAGAAGGGCACACCGGCCTACACCATGGGCGACGGTGTGGACTACGTCCCGATGGACTGGAAAAAGGTCTTCCTCATCCAGTTCCTCAACATCGCGGGCCTCGGGCCTGTGTACGGCGCGATCCAGGGCGCTCTCTGGGGACCGTCAGCTTTCTTGTGGATCGTGCTCGGCGGTATCCTGGTGGGAGCGGCCCACGATTTCATCTCCGGCATGCTGTCTGTCAGAGAAAACGGAGCGAGCATGGGCGACGTGATCGGCAAGTACCTCGGAAACAAGGTCCGCTGGCTGATGAATATAGTCCTCGTAGTGCTTCTCATCCTCGTCGGTGTAGTGTTCGTGACGGGTCCGGCGAGCCTTCTCAAGATGATCACTCCCGCATGGATGACCTACAACTTCTGGGTGGGCGTCATCTTCATCTACTACCTCCTTGCAACCCTTCTTCCCATTAACGCTCTCATCGGACGGATCTACCCGTTCTTTGGCCTGTGCCTCCTGATAATGGTGATTGGCATCGGCGGTGGCATGATAGTCAAGGGCATGCCTGTGCCTCAGCTCACCCTGGCTAACCTGCATCCCAAAGGTCTGCCGATATGGCCGCTGATGTTCATCTCAATAGCGTGCGGTGCAATCAGCGGCTTTCACTTCACTCAATCACCGATGATGGCCAGGTGCATTACAAGTGAGAGGTACGGGCGGAGAGTATTCTACGGGGCGATGGTTGCTGAAAGCCTCGTGGCTCTCATCTGGGCCGCTGCAGCCCTCACGTTCTTTGGCGGCACAAGCGGTCTCGCCCAAGCGCTTGGCTCCCTCGGTGGACCGGGCGGCGTGGTGAAGAACATAGCCTTCGACATGATGGGGACGACAGGCGGCATTCTTGCGGTCCTCGGCGTGGTAGTGCTCCCGATCACTACGGGTGATACCGCGTTCCGCGCGTGCCGGATCATGCTGGGTGAGATCTTCCACCTCGATCCCAAGGCGATCGCCAACAGACTGAAGATCGCGATACCTCTCTTCGCTCTCGCGATTGTCCTGACTCAGGTGAACTTCGACATCATCTGGCGGTACTTCGCATGGTGCAACCAAACGGTGGCCATCTTCACGCTGTACGCCTGTTCCGTTTACCTTGCAAAGAACGGCAAGTTCCACTGGGTCACGACCGTTCCCGCGGCGTTCATGTGCGCGGTGGCATTCACCTACATTCTCAGCCAGCCCATCGGGTTCAACCTGCCGATGAGTGTCGCGGCACCCATAGGCCTCATCGCCGCGGCGGCGGTGTTCGCGTACTTCATGTACTACCTCAAGCTCGTCATCCAGGGCACAGTGGTGCTCGAGCCTGCTTTGAAAGCGGGCAGCCGTTAAAGGTGCATCGGTCCGGATCAAGTGTGACCTAACCACACGACCCCATAGCGCGGGGGCAGCCAGCATGACCTATCCCGCCTGCTGCCGGCTGCCCCCACCTCCGGGCGAGAAGCGGAACCGGGGCCGTCACACGCGCCTCCGGCTACAGATCGAGCGCCCTTTTCAGCTCTTTCACCTGCGACCTTGAGACAGGCACCTTGTTCCCGGCCTTGTCCTTTACCGCAACCACGTACGTGCCCGAGAACCACGGGATGACCTCGGCGATTCTATCGAGGTTCACGATGAACCGCCGGTGCACCCTGAGGAAACGGGGACCCAATCTACGCTCGATGTCTTCCAGGGTCAGTCTGGTAACGTATTCCTTGTCAAAGGTCTTCAGTATTACCTTGCCATTGCAGGAGCAGACGTACATGAGTTCGGATGAATCGATGAGTACCGTGGAGCCGTTCCGTTCAGCGGGCAGCTTGGCCGGCTGGAACCTCTTTAATATCTCACGGACCAGCCTGTCTGTCAGGCGGTCAAGCCCTTGATAGTCAACCCCTTGATCCTTGAGCGCCTCGGCAAGCTTCTCAACAGATGCCCTGACCCGGTGCGGCTCGAAAGGTTTCAGGACATAGTCCGCCGCCGACACCTCGAACGCGCGCACGGCATACTCGTCGTACGCCGTCGCGAATACCACTTTCGGCCGGTTCGGCTGTCGTCCCGGCTGCCGCTTGAGATCCTCGGCGATTTCGAGGCCGCTCTTGCCCGGCATTTCAACGTCCAAGAAAACCGCGTCAGGTCCCGTCTGCGCTATCACCTGGAGCGCCTCGTCGCCGTTGGCGGCCTCCCCGACCACTTCGACCCCGGTTGTCGATTCCAGGAGGAACCTCAGCTCGTCTCTTGCAGGCTTCTCGTCGTCCACGATGACTACCTTAATCACCGGCAAGTGCCACCTTCCTTCGGGGAATCCTGAACGCAACCGTAGTGCCCCGGCCTAGCTGGCTCGAGATAGTGAACCCGCACGCGTCCCCGAAGACGTTTTTCAGTCTCTCTCTGACGTTCCTGAGCCCTATGCCTGCTCCACAGTCGCTGTGTACACAGGCGCCGGAAAGCAGGGCATCAAGCCGGTCTGGCGGTATGCCGGCGCCGTCGTCTGCCACAGACACCTCAACTGCATCGCCCCGCGTGCGCGCGGATATCCTGAGCGTCCCGCCCTCGGGGAGCTTTCCGATCCCGTGCTTGATGCTGTTTTCCACAACGGGCTGGAGTGTAAACGGCGGAAGGAGCACCCCTTTCACGTCGGGTTCCATGTCTGTTTGAACCTTGAGCCGGTCGCCGTATCTCGCTTCCTGAATAGCGAGATATGAATTTACGTGTTCCAGCTCGTCCTCGAGTGTGACCAGTTGGTCAGATTGCCGCAGGTTACGCCTGAAGAATTCGGACAATTGAATGAGGAGGTCCCTTGCCTTCATCGGGTCCGTCCGGCAGAAGGACACCACCGTGTTCAAGGCGTTGAACAGAAAGTGCGGGTTGATTTGGGCCTGGAGCGCCTTGAGCTCGGCCTGGCTGACCAAGGCAGCCATGGCCTGCAGTCGCGCTATCTCGAGCTGCGTGGCGAGCAGTTGTCCTATACCCTTGCCCAGCTCCACCATGACGGGCGTGATCCGCTTCTTGTCGTCCTGGTAGAGCTTCACGCCGCCGATGACCGTTCCGTCGGAGAAGAGAGGCACCACCACCCCGCAGCTCAGCGGGCAGCTCTTGTATGGACACCCTATCATGTTCCTGTCTTCGAGAACGCGGAGCACGCCTTCCTGCAGTGCCATCTTCGTGCCTTTGGTAAGCAGCGGGTCACCCGACTTATGGTGATCAACCCCGGCCCCGACAAAGGCCAGAGTCTTCTCGGTGTCGGTAAGTGCTACCGCGGCCACTCCGGACTCTTCCTTGATGATCTCGGCAACGTGCCGGGCCGATTCGATGTTCAGGCCACTCCGTAGATACGGGAGAGTTCTGGAGGCGATTTTGAGGGCTTTCTGGGCCTGCACCGCCTCGATCCTTTCGTGCTCGGCGCGCGTGGCCCGGAGCAGCGCAAGGAACATCCCCACGCCAACGGCGTTCACGGTGACCATGGGGAACATGATGATCTTCACGAGCTCCAGGGCCTCGCTAAACGGTTTCGCGAAGGTCAGGATGATGATCGTCTGCACTATCTCGCCGATGAAACCCCACAGGAGACCGGTCCTGCCGTTGATCTCGGCATCTCTCATCCGCAGATACACGATTCCACCGATGAGGCCTTCCACCGTGGTGGAGAGACCGCACGCAAACCCCGTAAACCCGCCTATCATGTACCGGTGAGCCCCGCCGATGAATCCTGCGAGGAACCCTACAACGGGCCCTCCCAAGAGGCCTGCCGATATCGCGCCGATCGCCCGGGTGTTGGCGATGGCGCCGCGCACGGGGATGCCTGTGTATGTCCCGAT
>JBLNDA010000026.1:0-5864 GCA_050261175.1 Clostridia bacterium | reverse complement strand
GGAAGTGAGCTGACGGTCATTCACATCGACATGGACGCGTTCTTCGCTGCCGTCGAACAACAGGCCCATCCCGAGCTTCGCGGGAAACCCGTCATCGTGTGCGGGGACCCCGAGGGCAGAGGGGTGGTCTCAACGGCGTCGTACGAGGCGCGGGCATTCGGTGTGCGCTCGGCGATGCCCGTGAAGGAAGCGAAGCGCCTCTGCCCACATGGGGTGTTCCTTTCCAGCCGACTTTCGGACTACGCCGCGGTCTCGGAGCGCCTTCTCGAGGTGTATCACCGCTATACTCCCGTGGTGGAGCCGTTCTCCATTGATGAAGCCTTCTTGGACGTCACGGGGTGCGAACGGCTCCACGGGGACGGCGTCGCTATAGCGCGAAAGATAAAGGAAGACGTGCGGCGCGGGTTCGGGCTCACGTGCTCAGTGGGAGTCGCCCCGAACAAGTTCCTGGCCAAGATGGCTTCCGACATGCGGAAACCCGACGGGCTGACGATCATAAGAGCTGGGGACGTGCCCCGGGTCATCTGGCCATTGCCCGTCGGGAAACTGTACGGAGTGGGTGAGAAGACCGCGAATGCGCTCGCGGCGATGGGCATCACGACAGCCGGAGCGCTAGCGCAGGCCCCAACGGAGGTGCTCGTCGCGAGGTTCGGCGTCATGGGGCGTGTCCTCCACGACGTGGCGAACGGGATCGACGGGAGCCCTGTGGACCCGGGAGTGTACGAGCGACCGAGGTCTCTCAGCCGGGAGACGACCCTCGCTGAGGACTGCGCTGACGAGGGTGTCCTTACGAGACACCTGCTGTCCCTCGCGGACCAGGTGGCAAGGCGGCTTCGCAAGCACGATCTCGTGGCGAGGACCGTCACGCTCAAGCTGAGGTACTCTGACTTCACGACCATCACGCGGTCGCACACCTTCGACGGGTTCACCTGCTACGACGAGGACATATACCGCGCGTCTGTGGAGCTCCTCCGAGCGAACTGGGCGCGCTCGAGGAAGGTGAGGCTCATCGGCGTGTCGGCCTCCGGACTCGCCGGGGCGCGTGACTACACGTGCCAGCTTGCGCTCTTCGACGCGCCGGTGGCGCTCGAGCGGAGGAGGAGTCTCGTGTCCGCTCTGGATAGGGTGAGGGACAGGTTCGGCGACGGAGCCATCATGAGGGCGAGCCTGATCGACTCCGCCGGGCAGGCGCGAAAGGGCGGCCCGCGGGGCGACGTCGACTGTGAGAAGCGGCGCCAGGGAGGTTGAAGCGGCGTATGGTGCTTGTCGGGACGGCTGGGTTCAGCTATAGAGACTGGAAGGGCGTCTTCTACCCTGAGGGTATCAAAGACGGGGAGATGCTGGGATTCTATGCCGGGCTGTTTCCCTGCGTCGAGCTGGACTTCACTTACTACCAGATGCCGTCGGTCCGGACGATGGAAGGCCTGGCGCGCAAGGTGCCCGGGGGATTCGAATTCTGCGTCAAGGCCTACAAGGGGATGACTCACGAGCTCAAGGGGGCGGAGGGGGGGCCGGATGGTGGGGAGGGCAACGACAGCGTGTTCCGGGCGTTCGCCGAGGCCATCAAACCCATGACGTCCCGCGGCAGCCTCGGGTGCGTGCTGGCGCAGTTTCCGTGGGGGTTCAAGAGGACGCAGGAGAACGTGGACTACGTGAGACGGCTGAAGGGGCGCCTGAAAGACGCGTCGGTGGTCGTGGAGTTTCGCAACCGCGAGTGGGTCAGGCCGGACACCTTCGAGCTGCTCCGCTCGGAGGGCCTGGGATTCTGCTGCGTCGACGAGCCCAGGCTGCGCGGGCTGGTCCCTCCCGTCGCCGAGGTCACCTCGGACACCGCCTACGTGAGGTTCCACGGCAGGAACGCCGAGAAATGGTGGAAACACGACCAGGCATGGGAGCGCTACAACTACCTGTATTCCGAGGCCGAGCTCGCGGAGTGGGTTCCGAAGATCAAAGCGCTCGACGCGCGGGCGGCCAAGACGTACGTTCTCTTCAACAACTGCCACGCGGGGCAGGCAGCGGAGAACGCGCGCATGCTGCAGAGCATGATGAAGCTCGGTTTCAACGGCTTAGGCGGCGAAGACGGTTGACGCGATCTTGCGGTGGGCGGGCGTCGCTCCGGAACAATGGCGCAAGTTGCTCGTTGTACTGAACGGGCGTTCATGCCCGGGCCGGGGAGGGCGTGTTTCGGGCGCTCCGGCGGCCGGGCGCGAGTTGAGCGAGTTGGGGGATGGGAGACTGTGTTGAACGGGCTGGTTCGGTCAAAGAGAGTGCTGGTGACCCTCGGGGCCGTGGCGGTCCTCCTGCTTGTGGTGGCGTGCACCGGAGACGCCGCGGATGAGACCGTCAACGTTCAGGACGTGCTCAGGCAGGTCCAGGGCGCGAACGCGAGGATCCGGGATCTCACATGCATCCTCGAGTCCGTGTACAACCGGGGAGGCGTGGACGAGACCGTGACGATGCAGGTGGTATTCAAGAGGCCTGACAAGTATCATATAACCTACCTTGCCCCCGAGTCCAGCAAGGGTACACGCGTGATACTTACGAAAGGCGCGGGGGTCGTCGTGCCGAAGGACGGGCACTGGAAAGCGCACGACTCCATGTCCGTGGCGGGCCTCGAGACGCTCACCTATGTTCTGAGATTCGCGAGGGACAGCATCGCGGACGCCTATGACGTGCGGGTCTCCGAGAGGGCGAACATAAGAGACAGAGTGGCATACGTCCTCACGGTCCACGACAAGAAGACCCCCGGCGCGGACCCCGACATAGTGTGGGTCGACAACGTGAAATCTCTCATCATCCAGGCCCAGACCAGAGCCATCCTGGGGGAGCCGACGCTGTTGCGCCTGGGGACTATCGAAGAGGGCGAGAGGGGAGACTGGAAGTCGTACACCCTCACAGTGACCGACCTCCGCGGCGACAGGAGGGGCGAGATCACCATGGCCCAAGTGGAGAAGGGTGTCTTCCTCCCGACCAGGGTCGAGCTCTTCTCCGCGCGAGGGCGCGTCGAACAGGTCCTTCGGGATGTGAAACTCAATACAGGGGTGAAGGACGACCTGTTCGTGGTGAAAGAAGCCGAGGAGATGCGCGCAAAGCTGAAAGAGGCCCAGTCCGCGCAGAGCCGCAAGAAGTACGATCAGGCCATCCGGGCGTACGAGAGGGTGCTCGAGCTCGATCCCGAGAACATTGAGGCCAGGTGTGACCTGGGGTTGTGCTATTGGCTTGCCGGCGACGCTGGCAGGGCCGTCCAGGAGCTGGAGGCCGTCCTCGAGGTGAACCCGAACTACCTCCCGGCCTGCAACAATCTGGGGTTCATCCTCGCGGAAACGAAGATGGATATTAAGCGCGCCGTCGCTCTGCTCGAGAAAGCCGTGGGCGGCGAGCCCGCGAACCCGGTGTACATGGACAGCCTCGGGTGGGCTTATTTCAAGCAGGGACGGCTGGACGACGCGGAGAGGACCATCCGGCGGGCGCTCCTCTTCTCGGTGGATTTCCCCGAGAAGACCCTTGCGATAGCGCACTACCACCTCGCCATGGTCTACGAGGCGAAGGGCATGAAGGCGGAAGCGATAGACGAGATGCAGAAGGCGCTGGACGTCGATCCGTCAGACGCAACCTTACGCCAGGAGCTTGCGAGGCTGAGGCGGAGTTGAGTCGCGCGGGCCTGCTCACGGCGACCGACACGAGAGGGATGGACGCGATGGGCGTCCGTATAGGCGTCCGTGAGCCCGTGGCCGAGAAACGCTTTGACGTGTCGCGGCGGCGGTTGTATAATACCCCTGGGAGTATCTCCTCGGAAGTAGGGAAGGGGAGGGAAGAGGGGAGATACCAAGTCGTGCGGAAATGGAGGAGTTCGTACCGTGGCCATCTACGAGTTCATATGCACGAAATGCGGCACCAAGTTTGAGGAGCTCATCATGGGCGGCGCGCATGCCGAGGTCAAATGCCCGAGCTGCGGGGGTACCGAAGTCAAGCGGCTCATGTCGACGTTCGGGTACAACGGAGGGTCCGGCTTCAAGAGCACTGCCTCGTCGTCGGGCGGCGGGTGCTCGTCGTGCGGGGGCGGGACGTGCAGCACGTGCCACTGAGTGGCTGCGCCACGTGAGCGCACCCGGCTTCCGCGCGGGGCAGGCGGGGTAGCTGGTGATTCCGGTAGCTTGTGATTCCTTGTGATTCTGTGATTCCGAGGGGGCCCTCGTGGTCGTGGAGGCCCGGCGCGGCGCCCCGGCGTTCAGCGTGCGTCGGCGAGACCCGGAACGCGCTCACTTGCGCAAGTGGGTCTCGCCTTTTATTGGGAGGCGAAGGGGGCGAGCGCGGGCGCGCCTGGGCGTGCCCGCGTGAGGCGCCCGCCCGAGGCCGTGGTGGGCGGCGTCGACCGGGGAGGGAGGCTGGTTCAAGTCGTGCAGGCGAAGCCTGAAGGCCTCAGGAACCTGATATCGGCGTGGGCTGCGGCCCTTGGATTCGCTGCCATGGGCGTGGCAGGCGTCGATCCGCTGCCCGAGTGGGACCGCGAGGTCGAGCGGCGTGTCCGTGAAGGCGTGATCCTCCCGGCGCAGCGCCACAGATACCTCGGGCGCTTGCGGAGTGACCCGAAGCATGTCATGCCTGAGGCCGGCTCGATCCTCGTGCTCGTGCGGCCTTACGCGCCGTTCGTCTCGCCTTTCCCTAGGGGCGTAGCGGGCTACCCGGCGCACTACCGCGCGTACCCCGAGGGGCACGAGGCGGCGCAACAGCTCGCCGCGGAGCTCGAGCGGATGGGAATCCGGGCCGTAGCCGGGCCGGGCCTCCCGGTCAAGGCTCTTGCGGTGCGAGCGGGGCTCGGACCTTACGGAAGGAACTCGCTCATCCACTGCCGAGAATTCGGCTCCTTCGTAACCATTCACACGATTGTCACGGATGCTGTCCTGGAGCCGGACGCTCCCTCGGGTATGTTCGATTGCGGCGCCTGCAGCGCTTGCGTACGGGCATGTCCCACGGGAGCGCTTCAGCAGACCGGCGCCGTGGTGAACCTTGCGCGGTGTGTGCGCGCGTACATGAACTCCGGCGAGGTTGTCCCCGTCGAGCTACGGGCTGCCTATGGAACCAACATCCTGGGCTGCGACGCCTGCCAGCGTTGCTGCCCGCACAATGCCGGGGCCATGAGCCGCGCATCGGAGCCTCCTGCGGAGGATCTCGAGGTGTTCTCTCTTGCGGGGATTCTGGGGGACGACACAGACGAGCGCAGGACAAGGCTTGACAGGATGAAGCGGATCCTCGGGAGCAACTACGCGAAGGAGAACCGCGTACTGGCCGACGCCGCCGTCGCGGCGGGAAACACCAGGGACTCCGGCCTCCTGGAACCCCTCGCGAAGGCCCTCAGCCATCCCCATGAACCTGTACGAGCCCACGCAGCGTGGGCGATCGGCATGATTGGTGGCTCCGCCGGCGCCAGGCTCCTTGAGAAGGCGCTTTCCGCGGAGACTAGCGAGCGTGTGGTGGACGAGATCGAACATGCTCTGGAGAGGTGCGGGTGACCTCACGACTCGGCGGATGGAATGGCGAGAACGGCGGCGGGAGGCGGGAGAAGAGGGACGGTGGAAGGGGCTCGGGGTTGAGGTTTCAGCTTCCCTCATTTAGTTAACATAAGATATATTATGCGATCCAAACAGAAAGGGGAAGAAAGAGGGGTAAGAGACCTCAGAAGGCAGGAGGCGGTTCGTACCCGCGCCGGCGTTCTTCGACCCTGCCAGCACCCTTCTGCTGGGTGCTTCGGCCGAGTCTTCCCACTGCCATTAGGCTAGCCCCGACTGCCACTTGCGCTACCACCTGGCAGCTGCCAACCTGTCGCTATCGCTGCGTGGTGCTTCGCGCCGCGGCCCGTCACGACG
>JBLNDA010000025.1:0-40252 GCA_050261175.1 Clostridia bacterium | reverse complement strand
TTCCGCGTCACTATTGACATCCACTGCTGCGAACGGTA
This sequence comes from Clostridia bacterium, assembly GCA_050261175.1. Classification (GTDB taxonomy): domain Bacteria; phylum Bacillota; class SHA-98; order UBA4971; family UBA4971; genus UBA6256. The sequence goes on along the minus strand of JBLNDA010000025.1, from coordinate 40,214 downwards.
AGCTGGTTGCAAACCATGTTAGGAGCATAAGCAATGGTCAGCGCAACGATCGAACTTTCAGGTCACATCATTGACTCCCGGATCCTCCCTAGGGTGATGGACGCCATCATGGACATGGGCGGAGATTTCCACATCGAGGAGATCAGGGTTGGCAGAACGAAGCAGGACACGAGTTACGCCAGGATCGAGATCAAGGCGTCGACGCCGCAGGCCCTGGAGGACATCGTCGAAGAAGTGCAGGGCCTCGGCGCGACAGTTGCGGACCAGGACGAAGTGGCTTTGGAGGCGGCGACGAAGGACGGCGTCTTCCCCGAAGGCTTCTATTCCACCACAAATCTGGACACCTTCGTAAGAGTGGCGGGGTCCTGGGTGCCTGTGCGTGACATCGAGATGGATTGCGGCATCGCGGTCGACTTCTCATCCACACCCCCGGCGGCCCGTTGCGTGCCGCTGCACCGCGTGAAGAAGGGAGACCTCCTCGTGGTCGGCTCAAGGGGTGTCAAGGTGGTGCCCTTGGAGAGGGCGAGGCACCGCGAGATATTCAGCTTCATGGGAAGCCCGGTGTCGAGCGAGCGGCCGAAAGCCCTGGTCGTCGAGGAGATTGCCAGGGCAATGAACGATGTCAGGGCTCGCGGCAAGAAGATCCTCGCCGTCGCCGGCCCCGCAGTCATCCACACGGGCGCGGGCAGACATCTCTCGGCCCTAATCCAAGCGGGTTACGTGAACGTGCTTTTCGCAGGGAACGCCGTGGCGGTCCACGATGTCGAGTCGGTGCTCCACGGCACGTCTCTCGGCGTCTACCTCGAGAACGGCGCGGCGGCCTCGGAAGGCCACGCGCATCACCTTCGCGCCATCAACACCATACGCAGGCTGGGCGGGCTTCGTGCCGCCGTTGAGGCCGGGGTGTTGAAGAAAGGTGTCATGCACGCGTGTATCACGCACGGAGTGGACTACGTGCTCGCAGGCTCCATTCGCGACGACGGACCGCTCCCCGACGTCATCACCGACACGGTGAAGGCCCAAGACGAGATGCGCCTGAAGATAAAAGACGTCGAGCTGGCGCTCATGCTGGCCACCATGCTCCATTCCATTGCCACCGGGAACTTGCTCCCAAGCCGGGTCAAGACCGTGTGCGTGGACATCAACCCCGCCACCGTGACCAAGCTCGCAGACAGGGGCAGTCTGCAGGCCGTGGGCATCGTGAGCGACGTGGAGTGGTTCCTCAAAGAGCTGGTTGGGCGGCTTGCGGGCTGAAGGCATCGCGCTCCGTCCGCGCGCACGCCTCCGCCGCGCCTGCACCCGCGGCCACAGGCATGGCTGTGCCGGCACCCGCGGCGCGACAGTCCGCGCCTCTGCGTTCACGTTCTCGCGCGAGCTTGGCCCTGGGCGCGCATGCATGAACATGCACTCCTCGTCAACTGCCGCGCTTCGCCGGTGTTCGCGTCCCGGCGGGCCGTCTGTGTCGCGAAAGCCGCGCCGCACGGCGCGGCGCGGCGGACCGTCGCGGCCGGGGGGACCTTCGACCCGCGGCGAACAGTGCTTCAATCCGCGATTGACAGGGGGGGACGCATCCAATATACTGAGGGAAAATGCAAGGCTGGAAAGCCGAATGACGTAGGAGTCACCTCATCTCCCCGTAGGAGGTGAGGTAGAGGCGCGGCGCGCCATCAGTAGGCATCCGGAGAAGGGCATCTTTGAGGGACGCGGAAAGGGGCCGCCGCCGAAGTCTCGCGTCCGCCAGGGCGCGGGGCTGGGTCTGCACTTAACAGGTGCAGAACTGTCACCGGGCGCCTATCCCTTGACCGTCCGGTGGAGCGCTATCTCACAGGGGGGAGGGTGCTTCTTTTTTTGCCAAAATCGGCTGAGTCTCGAGGAGGAGGGGCGCTACAAGGTGGCGTACGAGGCGGTATCACATGACGTACGGCAGCCAGAGGAGAACGAGAGACGTGGAGCAGACTCTGGAGCGCGAGGCGACGTTCGTGCGGGAAGCACGGTACCGCTCGACGGGGCGCGCGCGACCCACTACAACCTGGCCGTTCCCAGGCTCATTGAGATCGCCGTGGCGCGCGGAGAGGGCGTGCTCACGAGCACGGGTGCGTTCAACGTGGCTGGCGGCAGGTACACGGGCAGGTCTCCGGACGATAGGTTTATAGTGGACGAGCCCGGCACGCGAGGCGAGATATGGTGGGGCCCCGTGAACAGACCGTTTCCGCAAACCGCTTTCGACAGGCTCTACAACCGGGTGGTCGCGTACCTGAAGGACAGGGAGATCTTCGTTTTCGATGGCTTCGCGGGCGCTGACCCCGAGTACCGTCTGCCGATCCGCGTGATCACCGAGCTTTCGTGGCAGAACGCCTTCGCACAGCAGGTTTTCCTCCGCGGGACCCCGGATGAGCTTCGCGCGCATGAGCCGGAGTTCACCGTGCTCTGTGCTCCGAGGTTCAAAGCGTTGCCGGGACGGGACGGGACCAGATCTGAAGCGTTCATCCTCATAAACTTCGCCCGCAGGCTCATCCTCATTGGTGGGACCCACTATGCAGGTGAGATCAAAAAGTCGATTTTCAGCGTCATGAACTTCCTCCTGCCCAGCTGCGGAGTCTTCCCCATGCACTGCTCCGCCAACATCGGGCGGAGGGGCGATGTCGCGCTCTTCTTCGGCCTCTCCGGCACGGGCAAGACGACCCTTTCCGCAGACCCGGCCCGTCGCCTCATAGGCGACGACGAACACGGATGGTCCTCGAGGGGCGTTTTTAATATCGAGGGTGGGTGTTACGCCAAGTGCATCAGGCTTTCGCCGGAGAGTGAGCCCCTCATCTATCAGGCGATTCGTTTCGGGACGGTCCTTGAAAACGTGGTCGTGGACCCTGATAGCCGCGATCCGGATTTCGAGAGCGACGCGCTGACAGAGAACACCAGGGCGGGCTTCCCGGTGAGCTTCATCCCGGACGCGGTCACGTGCGGCCTTGGCGGGCACCCGAGCGTGATCATCTTCCTCACCGCCGACGCGTTCGGAGTGCTTCCCCCGGTCGCAAGATTGACGAGGGAACAGGCCATGTACCACTTCCTGTCCGGCTACACCAGCAAGCTGGCAGGAACCGAGCGCGCCGTCACCACCCCCCAGGCCACCTTCTCAACGTGCTTCGCCGCCCCGTTCCTGCCGCGCCCCCCGGTGGTGTACTCGCGCCTTTTGGGGGAGAGAATCGAAGCCTTCAACGTGCCCGTATACCTCGTGAACACCGGCTGGATCGGGGGGCCTTACGGTGTGGGCACCAGGATTCGGATCCGCGACACGCGGGCCATCGTGTCTGCCGTTCTTGGCGGCGAGCTCGACGACGTGCCCGCTTCACCGGACCCTGTCTTCGGCTTCATGGTCCCCGACGCGTGCCCGGGAGTGCCGTTCGAGATCATGAAACCCCGTGCGACCTGGTCTGACTCGCGTGCCTACGACGAGCAGGCGGCGGCACTCGCCCGAATGTTCGCTGAAAACTTCTCGCGTTTTGAGGATGTCCCCGATGCCGTCAGGGCCGCCGGGCCCAGGGCGTTGCAGGCCGGCGCGGCAACCGGGAGCTGAGCGAGGAACTGGCTGGCCGCAGTCGTCCTTCTCCGGCGCTGCAGGTTTGAGTGGCAGAGGAGGCGGTGCGCACAGCCACGTCTGCCTGGGCTTTCAGGATACGGCAGACTTCAACGGGCTCCCAACCGTGACCCGGCTTCTGCGGGTTGAACTCGACGACCCCCGAAGCGAGGACCTCCGGAGCCCCCACGCGCGGGTCCGAGGCGGCCCGAGAGCGCTGCCATCGCGTGCCGTCGCGGAAGGCGTGCCGTCGAGGAAGGAGCTTGCGTGGTGTCATCGAAACATAGCGGTGCGGTCGTGCGAATATGGTGAGAAGGGGCGCACGGCGCTCCGTCTGCCTGCGGCCGCGGGCAAGGAGCGCGGGTCCGCAGGGTTGGGCAAACGCCAGGGGGTGGAGACGCGGTGGGAAAGAAGGTTGTGGTCCTCAGCGTCGTCGGGCTGGCAGTCATCTCCGTGGTCATACTCCTTCACCTGGGGCCGCCTTCCGAAGAGGGCGGCGCCATACGCAGCCGCGACGGCGCTCTAGTCAACAGAATCGCCGTCGCGTACCTGCAAGGGCCAATCGCCGAGGGGCGCCTTTCCATGTCCACCACAGGTACAGTCACTCCGAGGCTTGTGTCGAGATACCTGGAAAGGCTTGAAGCCGACCCCTCAGTCAAAGCGGCTGTCATCAGAATAGACAGCCCCGGCGGCTCGGTGGCCGCGTCCCAGGCCATAGCCGGGATGATCGAGGAGTTCTCCAAGCCGATTGTCGTGTCCATGGGCGATATCGCGGCGTCGGGCGGATACTACATATCGGCCCCCGCGGACCGCATCTTCGCCATGCCGGGCACCATGACCGGCTCCATCGGCGTCATCACGAGCGTCGTGGACCTGCACGGACTCTATGAGAAGCTGGGCATAAAGGATCAGATCGTCAAGTCCGGTCGACACAAGGACATGTACCAGCGCACCCTCACTCCAGAGGAACGCGAGCTGATTCAGAAGCTGTCAGACGCCGCGTATGAGCAATTCGTGACGTACGTCGCCGTCCACCGGGGTTTGACCGTAGAGAGAGTTCGGGAGCTTGCCACCGGCGAGCTGTTCCTGGGGAGCCAGGCGGTGGAGCTCGGGCTCGTCGACGCCGTGGGCGATCTCAACGACGCGGTGGCCGCTGCCGCGGAGCTGGCAGGCGTGGAATCGCCGGCCGTGTACGAGGTTCCGCCACCGATCTTCTTCATTGACTTCTGGGGCCTTCTCGGCGAGATGAGCGCCTTCATGCAGAACCTGACCTTGAGCCCGGAGGAGCGCCTCCTCTTGCGGCTGCGTGAGGACCCCGTGCCGGAGCTGTGCTACTAGGTGGGAGCGAGAGGGGGATGGACATGTCGGACGGAGTCTTTGACTGGTTGTACGGCGTCATGGCCGGTCCGGCCGAGGCGCTTCGGGCCGTGGCCGCAAAGAAGCCTGTCGGGTGGGCGCTCGCAGTCATCGTCGGGACCGCGACACTCCTGTCCACAGCCGGGCTTTCACAGACCAACCTCGGCGTCTTGCCGGGGGTGACGTTCAGGGATCTCGCGCGCACGGCGCTCACGGGCGCTGTCATCCTTTCAGTCGCCGGCTGCTTCATCGTCGTCGGGCTCCTCCACCTTGCCGCGCTCCTTTTCGGGGGTAAGGGGAGCTTCTCGGGGCTTCTCTCGGCGGTGGGGTTCGCCCAGTTTCCCGCCCTGCTATCGCTGCCGTTGATGGCGCTCGCGCGGGTCGGCGGGCCGGTGGTGGCAGGCCTGTCCGTCGTGGCATCCGCCGGGATCGCCGTGTGGGTAGCCGCTCTCTGCGTCGTCTCTCTGCGGGAGGCCCACGGATTGTCGACCGGCGCCGCCATCGGCACCTGCATCTTCGGCGCGATGATCCCGGCGGTGGTGGTGGCAGGGCTGGTATTCCTGGCCGTCGCGCTTGCCGGAGTCATCGGCGCGGGATGGCTCGCCGGGTTCTGAGGGGAGGCTTGCGCTTCCCGTTTCACACGGTCACGAGACGGCCACGCGTTCACCGGGAAATGGAGGCGGCCCCCCGGGGCGGTTGCGGCGGGCCGGCAGCCGACTCAAGAGAGGACAAGGCGCCGGCAACGTCAAGGCCGCCCCTCCGAATCCCGGAGCCGGATCGATCCAGCTCCGTCACCGGGTCAGTCTTCCGGCGCGAGCGAATTCATGTCGAGCTTCGCCTTCTCGGCCTTGTAGTAATCGTATGAAGCCGGGAAGCCGAGCATCCCGCCGATGAAGCTCTGCGGCCACTGCGACCTGAAGGTGTTGTAGTTCCTTATGGCCACCTGCCAGTCGTCGAGGGCCGTGCGTATCTCATTCACCGCTTCTTCCAAGCTCCGCATGGTCTGCTGCACTATGGGCGGCGAGAAGAGCTGCGGGTACGCTTCGCGGAGGGCGTTCACGTTGACCGAGAGAGCGAGCCCCTCCGCGGCCTCGCGGAACTGCGTCGCTGCTTGCACCGTCTTCTGGGGGTCACCCTCGGTCGTCGCAGCAGCGAACTCCTGGGCGGCGCGGTCCACCGCCTCGGCGCGGGCCCTTATGACGTCAGTGAGTGTGTCCTTCTCGTGTTCCAGGAAGTCCTTCTCTATCGCCCAGATCCCCTTGATCTTCTCGCTCAGTGTCTCGAGTGCGGCGCCGTACCGTCCTTCCTGCGCCAGCACGCCCTGCTGGAGCCCGACCATGTCGCGCTGAGTCCTCATGACCCAAGAGAACCCCGCAAGCACCACCAGGCCGACGGCAATCAAGCCCACGATCCCGAAGAGACATCCTCTTCTCAATGTTCTCCCTCCCCGTAGACCTTACGAACGATATCGTCGATGTTCCTCGCGATGGACACCACGGCTCCGTCGAGATCGTCGGCGTTTGCGTAGGAGGCCGCCTCCTCCACGAGCGGCCCGAGGTCCGACGATGTGAGACGCGGCAACCCTCGCCCGACGCAGTACCAGACCCGTCCTACCTCGGGACGGGCGTCAGGGATGATCAGAAACACCAGGCCGTTGTTCTCCCGGGGGCCCTCACGCGCTCCCAGCATGAGCCAGCGCCCGTAGTGGGTGGACCAATCCGCCGGATGCTTCACGCCTCGCTGCACCACTATCACGGTCTCGGCGAGGCCGTCGGCCCGCAGGGCCCCCAGTGTCTGGTCAGCGGCCTCGACCGCGGCCAATCCCACGAGACCCTCGGGATCAACCACCCAGTAGCGGCCGAGAGCCGGGAATGCGGGATCACCAGCAGGTACCTCAACGTTCTCGTCGTACGGCCTCTGGCCGGGGGGCGCGTAAGGTGCCGCGCCCGAGGGCGGAGCCCCGGCAAGACCGCGCCCGCCTCCTTCTTGGCGGCCCGAACCCACGGCGCCGGGACGGCATCCTGTCGCGGTTGACAGCAGCCAAACGCAGACAGCTGTTGCCACGAGCGCGCGGAGCACGCGGCCGGACCGGGTGACCCGCACCTCCCCGTTGCCGCGCGAACTGTCCGCCTGCTCGGTCGCGCCGCCATGGCGAGAGGACTCCGCCGCGTCTTGGACGCGTGTCGCCGCGCGCGACGGGCCGGCGCCGGCGCCGTCGAACTTGCGGGCGCAGCCGGCGCCCCCGCCTCCGGCGCACGCGCAAGCGCAGGCACACGAAACACAGGCGCACGCGCACGAAACACACGCGCATCCGATGGACCGCCCTCCGAACCCGCCCCCGCCGCCGGACTTGCGGGACCCTCCGGAAGAACCCGAGCCTCCCCGCCCTGAGGAGGATCCGGACCTGGACCCCCACGATGACCTGCCCGCCGGGGGAATGGGGAAGTAGGTGCCGTAGTATATCCCGCGTCTGCCTGTGTAGCCGCCGCGGGAAACCGCGGCGAGAATGATTATGGTGAGGACGACGACGACGGCTATGACGATGAGGGCGAATACCGCGGTTGACGCTGCCGGCGTGATACCCGCGGGCTTCTCATCCGCCGCTCCGGGGCGCGAACCGGTCCCGGCCTCCAGGTCCGGAAAGAGACGGGACGAGAACTCGAAGGCGACTTTGAAGCGTTCGCCTCGCCCCAGGCGAGCGGTCCAGATCACTTCCTCATCCGTCTTCTGAGTAGGCTCCGGCGAGGCGTAGAGGAGATCCCCGGCGTCGCCGGGGTTGCTCAGGCGCACCTCCAGCCGCTCCGTCTCGGCGCGATCATACCAGCCCGGGACGAATGCGAAGGTGACAGCGTCGCCCTTGCGGTGGCCCATGCCTTCCTGCCGCACCTGGAAGCTGAATCTGAAAGTCTCGCCTGCCACGTACTCACGGTCGAGATCCACCCGCACTCCGCTCCAAGAGCCGTAGTCCGCTCGGGAGACCCGCGCGGCCGCCCCTCCGCCCGAACGGATTGTGTAACCGTGATCCGGGAGCCCCACGGTGACCCAGGGAATCCGGCCGCCGGTCACTTCCCATTCCTGGGAGTAGTCGGCTATCCAGCTCCCGTCCGGCTCAGGGACGAGACTCACGACATAGCTTAGTATCCTGTATGTGCCGGTATCCTGGGCCGCATACGCACGACCCGCGCGGGGGCTCGCAAGGCCTGCCGAAGCGCCGGCGATGCATATCAGCACCATGAGTGCTATCGCGTGGACGGGCGCACGCCTCATTTCGACCGCCTCCCGCTGCCGCTTTCTGCGCCGCTTTCGAGGCCGGCGCGCACTGGTGCGGCGGACTTCGCCCGTGTCTGGTTTCCGACTAACCCCCCGAGGGGGCACCCTCCGCCGCAGATGGCGAAGTGCTTACACTTCTTGCACTCTGACGGGGCGAAGCCGTGCGTCCTGACCTTCCGGGCGAGTGGGTGGTCGAATATGCGCTTCCAGGGTACGGTGAGGATGTTCCCCAGCCCTTCGTCATGGAGCCACGACTGGCACGGTACGACGACCCCATCAGGCCTTACGGCCATGTTCGTGTGGCATGCCGAGCACGATTTCGCCCCAAGGCCCATGGCTACCGGGTTGAGGTCGTTGTAACACGTGGGTGTGAACCAGTTGAACTCGAGACCGAGCCCGCCCGCAACCGTAGCGGACTCTGCGAGCACTGTCTCGAGGTCTCGGGGATTCAAAGCGTCAGGGTGTCCCACGCCGCGTCCGGCCGGGATGAGCGCGTTGCACCCCACGTACCTCACGCCGATGTCCGCGAGGAATCGGAGGAGATCGGGAAACCCCCGAGCGTTCGCCTTCGTCAACGTCGTGTTCGTGGAGACGTACATACCCGCGCCGAGAGCGGCCTTGATACCGTCGACTGTTTCCTTCCACGCGCCTTGCGAGCAGGCGATGGAGTCATGCACCGCCGGGTCCGCTGATTCTATGCTCACCTGAACGTAGTCCAGGCTGGCTGCTTTCAACTCCCCCACCAGGCCCGCGAGGGCTCTGCCGTTAGTGATGAGGCCTGTCACGAACTTCTCGGCGTGACGCACGAGCTCCACGAGGTCGGGCCGCATCGTGGGCTCGCCCCCGGTGAAGTTCACCATTGGAACTCCAGCGTTCCACAAGCGGTCGAGCACCCGCTTCCAGGATGCGGTGTCGAGCTCGCGCACGGCGGGCATGTCCGCTGCATAGCACCAGGCGCACGCATTCTGACATCCCGAGATGCCCATGGACGAGATCATGAGGTCCACACGGGCGGGCGCCCGCCACTCGGCCTCTGCCATCACGCGGCCCGGAACGCCGCGCTCGCTCGGGCACGCGCCGCGCGAAAGCTCCACGATGAGCCCGTACAGGTAGTCGATGTCTTCCTCCACCTCCGCCACGGACACTCGCGGATACAGCCTGCGAACCCGGCGGGCTGTCTCGCGCTTGACCTCGGACCAGGCTTCCTCCGACACTTCGCCTCCCGGCCGGGTGCGCTCGTGGGCCACCTCTATGAGAGCCTGCACCATGTCGGCGCCGCTCTCGTCCAGGAGCAGGAGCTGACTGCCGTTGATCCACAGCAAGTTCCTGGGGCGCCTGGCGAGGGCCGCTATCACCGGCCCACCCGCGCGCCTGAGATGGAGGCGGATCACGCCTGGCCCCTCTGGGTCTATCGTTATGTGGAACATCCCGGGTTTCTTGAAGAACCGGCGGAGTCTCTCGGTCAATCGACCTCCCTCCTTTCATCCTCTGAGAGGGCGCGAAGCCGGCGCCGCTATCCGCTATCACAGAATCAGAATGACGCAATGAGGGCCGCCCGTCAAGGGCGAATTGCGGCGGGGGCGCGGTGGCGCTCAGGTGCAGGATTTTCTGGCGCCGCAAGGAAAACATAATCTGAGATGCCAATCTCGGACGTCCCTGCCAAGCACCGCACGGGGAGACGCCGAGCCGGGCCGTCCGGCGCAAGATGGGGCGCGAGAGGGCAGGGGCTTTGCGGGACTGGGAGCGGGGTGTGGCTTTGTGAGTCTCAGGTTCATTATCGGGCGTGCGGGAACGGGAAAGACCGCGCTTTGCTTGAATGAAGTCCGCGCCGCCCTTCGCGAGGAGCCGTGCGGCTCTCCAATGATCCTTCTCGTTCCGGAGCAGGCCACTTTCCAAGTTGAGCATACCCTGGTGAACACTCCTGGTCTTCCCGGCTTCATGAGGATACACGTGTTGAGCTTCAAGAGGCTTGCCGGGCGCCTGCTCCAAGAGCTTGGCGGCGGGGCGCGCCGCGAAATCGGCGAACTCGGCAAGCTCATGGTCCTGCGCTCACTCGTGCTGAAGAAATCGAGGGAACTCTCGATTTTCGTGAAGGGGTCTCGAAGATACGGGTTCGCGGAGTGCCTCGCCGAGACCCTCAAGGAGCTCACAATGTACAGGGTCAGCCCCGGTGACCTCGAGGCGAGAGCCGCCGACCTTGAACGAGCGGGCCTGGGCACGACGGCCCTTGCCCTCAAGCTGCGCGACCTTGCGCTGATTGCGAGGGCGTACAGGGAGTACCTCGGCGACAGGTTTCAGGATCCGGACGACCACCTCTCGGTGGCCGCCACGAGGATCCCCCGCTCCGCCTTGACCAAAGACTCCTTGATCTGGGTAGATGGGTTCCGCGGCTTCACGCCCCAGGAATACTCCGTTCTTGAGGCGCTGCTGCCCGCGGCAAGACGCGTGAGCGTCGCGCTGTGCCTCGACCCGAAAGCTGTCGGCCGACCGCTTCAGGATACGGACCTCTTCCGTCCGACTCTGGAGACGTACGACAGGCTGACAGCCCTCGCGCGGGAACTGGGCGTCGAAATCGAACCCTCCATCGTCCTTCCGGGCGCTGACTCCCACGGAGGTGATCAGCCCAGGACGCGCTCGGTGCCCCTCCAACACCTGGAACGCGAGTTTGGATCCAGACGGCCGTCGCTTTTCGACGGGCAGCCCGACGGGGTGCACCTCGTGGCCGCGGCGAACCCGCGTGCCGAGGTGGAGGCCGTGGCGCGGGGGATCCTCAGGCTCGCCCGCGAGGAAGGCATGAGGTTCAGGGACATCGGAGTGATAGTGGCCGACCTCGAGACCTACCACGACCTGGTCCAGTCGATCTTCAGGGACCACGGCATACCGTTCTTCATAGACCGCCGGCGCCCGGTGGGCCATCACCCCCTAGTCGAACTCACGAGGTCCGCCCTGGACGTCGTGTGCGAGGACTGGCCTTACGGTCCCGTGTTCCGTTATCTCAAGACGGATCTAGTTCCGATCTCCCGCCGCGAGGTGGATCTCCTCGAGAACTTCGTGCTCGCCCGCGGCATCCGCGGCAAACGATGGCTCGACCCGGGACCGTGGGAGTACCGGCGCACCCTGGGCTTCGAGAGCCTCGAAGACGCCTCGGAGGACGTCCGTCTCTGCCCGGAGGACGAGGAGATGACGCGCCTCATCAGTGAGGCGCGGTCGAAGGCGACCTCTGCTCTGGGCGCGTTCTATCGCAAGGTCGTGGGGGACGCAGGGGAAGTGGGCGCACAGGGCGGCGCGGCGAGCGGCGGGATGAGGGGCGCGAAGCGCGTGCGCGACATGGCGAAAGCCCTCTTCGAGCTGCTGACCGATCTCGACGTGCGAAGGCGCCTGGAAGAGTGGGCGGAGGCGGCAATGGAATCGGGCGACATCGAGGCCGCCCGCGAGCACCAGCAGGTGTGGAACGCCGTGATAGGCCTGCTCGACGAGGCCGTCGAGGCCCTAGGCGAAGAAGCGACCGATGCGCCGGGCTTCCGAGAGCTAATCGAGGCGGGGCTTGAAGGAATGACGCTCGGCCTCATTCCTCCAGCCCTAGACCAGGTCATCGTTGGGTCTGTGGAGAGGTCGAGGCACCCGGGCCTTCGGGCGGCTTTCGTCATCGGGGCGACGTACGACGCCTTCCCGAGGCGGGTGTCTGAGGAGACCATATTCTCCGACTACGAGCGGGAGATGCTGGAGGACAAGGGCCTCGTGCTTGCGCCGACCAGCCGCGTCGCGCAGTTCCAAGAGCAGTACAACGTGTATGTGGCCCTCACGAGAGCGCGGGAATACCTGTGGGTGAGCTACCCGATGGCGGACGGCGAAGGGCGCGCCCTCCGCCCTTCTCCGGTCAGGGCTCAACTCAGGGCGATGTTCCCGAAACTCGTCGAGGAATTCGTGTGCGACGAAGTGCCCTCCTCACCGCAAGAAGCTCTCGACGCCATCACGTCCGAGGCGAGGGCGGCCGCCATGCTCGTCCGTCATTTCCGCTCGAGCTACATCAGCCCGGCGCGTGGGGACGCCGGAGATGAAGACAGTTTCTGGCTGGACCTTTACGAGTGGCTCGTGGAGGATCCCGAACGCCGCGCGCGGGCCTCGAATGTGCTGAGGAGCCTCGCGTTCACGAACCACGTCGAGAGGCTGCACGAAGCCACGGCGCGCGCCCTCTACCCGAATCCCGTCAGGACCAGCGTCTCACGGCTCGAGGCCTTCGCGCGTTGCCCGTTCGCCCATTTCGCCGGGAACATCCTCGGCCTCACCGAGAGGGAGCTCTTCCGGCTCGAGCCCCCGGGCATGGGAACCTTCATCCACGAAGCCCTTCGTAGGCTCGTCGACGACCTGGGGAACGAGCGCGTGCTTGCAGACATGCCATGCGACGAGATAGACGCGAAGGTGACGAAGATAGTTGACGAGCTCGCCCCACGTCTTCAAAACGAAATACTTCGATCCTCGGCGAGGTATCGATACGTTGAGAGGGTTCTGACTCGAATCCTCAGGCGTTCAGCCATGGTCCTGAAAGAACACGCGGGCCGCAGCGAGTTCAGATCGATCAGTCGCGAGCTGGTTTTCGGTCGCGGTGGCGGACGCGACAACCTTCCCGGCCTCGAGCTGGAAATCGAGGGCGGGCGACGTCTTTCGCTCGCAGGGCGGATCGACAGGGTCGACTTGGCCGAGGCCGGCGGCGTCTCATACTTGCGGGTGATCGATTACAAGAGCGGCCGGCGCTCCCTGAACCTGTCCGAGGTGTATCACGGCCTCGCCCTTCAACTCCTCGTGTACCTGGCTGTAGTCGAGGAGCACTCGAGAAGGCTCGCTGGCGCGCCCGCCGAGCCAGCCGGGGCTTTCTACTTTCCTGCCGTCGACCCTGTCGTCAGCTCGCCGGGTCCCTTGGACGACGAAGCCCTGGAGAAAAGGAGGAGGCGCATGCTCAAGATGGCCGGGCTAATCGTGGGGGACGCAGGCGTGGTGAAGCTCATGGATGCGAAAGTCCAGGGCGTGTCAGACATCGTGCCGGCTCGGCTCACGAGGGACGGAGAAGTCGCGATGAGCTCTCGAAACAGCGTGATCGGCCGCGAGAAGTACGATGTCCTCCGCAGGTTCCTGCTGGCCAAGATCAGGGAGCTCTCATCGAGGATCATGGCGGGGGAGGTCGCGCCGAGGCCGTACAGGCGCGGCAGGCTCAGGGCCTGCCAGCGATGCGACTTCAAGCCCGTCTGCGGTTTCGACGTCCTCCTGCCCGGCAACGAGTACCGGACTATCACGCGATTGAATGACGACGAGTTCTGGGCGGCGGTTGAAAGCGAGCTTCCTGGGGGGACGGTGTCATGACCGCGACTGCCGGGGAGAACCTCGCCGAGAGAAAGACCGTGTGGACCCCGGAGCAATTAGAGGCCATAAGCGACCGGGGGCGCAATCTCCTGGTGTCCGCGGCCGCGGGGGCCGGAAAGACCTCAGTCTTGGTGCAGCGGGTCATCGGTCGAATCACCGATCGCGAGCGCCCCGTGGACATCGACAGGCTCCTCGTGGTAACGTACACCGACGCTGCGGCGGCGGAGATGCGGGAACGGATAGCCGCCGCCTTGGATGATCTGCTCGCGAAAGGCTCCGAGAGCGATGAAGCGAGGCTCGCGCGGCAACTCGCCCTTGTGAGGAAGGCAGACATATCCACGGTGCACTCGTTCTGCCACAAGATAGTGCGCCAGCACTTCTACCGGCTGGACATCGATCCCGCCTTCCGCGTCATGGACGAGGTGGAGGCCGCTCTCATGCGCCTCGAGGTGGCGGACGAGCTGTTCGAGGCGTGTTACGCCGACGGCGGGGGCGGGAGGTTCATCGACCTCGTGGATGCGTACGGCGGGGAACGGGGGGACGAGGCTCTGCGGAACCTCCTGATCCGCATATATACCCTCTCACGAGGCCGGCCAAGACCAGACCAGTGGTTCGAGCGGATCGCCCGGGCTTTTCACATTGAGAGTGGAGCATCCATAGACGACCTCCCGTGGACCGCTACGGTCCTCAGGGCCATCGTTCGCGACCTCGAGAGGGCCCACCGCCTCTTGAGCAGCGCTCTCGAGCTTGCGGGTGCACCGGGAGGGCCGAGCACGTACATTGCCACGCTGCAGAATGACGTGCGCGCATGCTCGAACATGATGGAAGCCGCAAGACACGGCGGGTTTGCCGGGCTCCACGAGATCATGTCCGGGTTCACCTTCTCGAGAATTCCGGGGATGAGAGCCGGGGCTTGCGACGATTCGATCAGGGAGAGAGTGAAGGCCCTTCGCGACGACGCGAAGAAACTCGTTGTCGGTGTGAGGGACACGTACTTCTCCCGCCCACCGGAGGACCTCGTTGCTGACCTCCGCAAAGTCGCTCCGCTCATGGAGGAACTCGTGAGGATCGTGAGGGAGTTCGCGAGCCGGTACGCGGAAGCGAAACGCGCTCGAGGCCTGGCTGACTTCTCCGACCTCGAGCACTTGTGCCTCCAAACCCTCGGAACCTGGGACGAGGAGAGAGGCCTGTTCGAGCCTTCGGACGTCGCGCGCGGGCTGGCGGAGAGGTACGAGGAGGTCCTCGTGGACGAATACCAGGACACCAACCCGGTTCAGGACGCCATCCTGTCCTTGGTGTCGCGCCGCGACAACACTTTCGTGGTCGGTGACGTGAAACAAAGCATCTACGGATTCCGCTTGGCGGAGCCACGCCTTTTCGCAGAGAGGTACCGGGCGTACTCAAACGCGGCTTCGAGCCCTGAGCGCAGGATAGACCTCTCGAGGAACTTCCGCAGCCGGAGGGCGATCATAGACGCGGTGAACTTCGTGTTCCGCCAGGTGTTCGCGGAAGATCTCGGCGGGATCGCTTATGACCGTGCCGCGGAGCTCGTGTACGGCGCGGATTTCCCCGAGGACGACGGCGCGGTCGATTCCCCGGTCGAGGTTCACATCATCGAGAGGAAGGCCGGCGGAGCGCACGGAGAAAGCGCCGGTGAAACCTCAGGTGGGCCGGGGATTCCCGTGGGGAGCCGTCCACAAGAGCCCCGCTCCGGCAGCGGCGACGGCGGGGGCGAGGGCTCGGCTTCGGCGGAGAGCGCGGAAACGGACACGGGAGAGACTGAAGAGTTCGAAATGGAGCGAGAGGAGCAGGGAGGGGAAAGCGAGCCCACACCGGAGGAAGCGGAAGCCCTCGAGCTCGAAGGCCGCCTCATAGCAAGCCGGATCACAAGAATGGTGAGGGGCGCGCCTGGCGCGCCAGGGCCGGAGTTCAGGGTGTGGGACAGGAGTGCGAAGGCCTACCGGCCGGTGTCCTACCGGGACATCGTCGTGCTCATGAGATCGACGCGGCATCGCGCCAACGTGCTCCTCGAGGTGTTCAGGCAAGCCGACGTGCCAGCGTACGCCGAGCTTGGTACCGGCTACTTCGAGGCGACCGAGGTCGAGGTCATGCTCTCGCTGCTCCGGGTGATCGACAATCCCATGCAGGACATCCCGCTGGCTGCTGTGCTGAGGTCTCCGATATGCGGGTTTGACGCTGACGACCTTGCGCGCATCCGGATGTGCAGACCCGACGGAGATTTCTACGCGGCGCTCGAGGCGGCAAGCGCGGCACGGATCACCGAGCCGGAGGCGGGCGGCGCAAGCCCGGTTGTTTATCCGGAGGACCTTCTGGAGAGGATCCGCAGGTTCCTTGGAGACCTTGGCCGCTGGCGGACCCTCGCCAGGAGGGTTCCCTTGTCGGCTCTCATCTGGCATCTGTACCGAGAGACCCGATACCTGGATTACGTGGGTGGCATGCCCGGCGGGGTGCAGCGCCAGGCGAACCTCAGGGCGCTCCACGAGCGCGCCCGGCAGTTCGACAGGTTCGCTCGGCAGGGCTTGTTCAGATTCTTGAGGTTCATAGACCGGCTGCGGGACTCGGAAGGCGATCTCGGCACTGCGCGGGCGCTCGGCGAGGCGGAAGACGTCGTCAGGATCATGAGCGTTCACAAGAGCAAGGGTTTGGAGTTTCCGGTGGTCTTCATCGCCGATCTCGGCAAGGACTTCAACTTGAAGGACATCGTCGGCGACGTGCTTCTGCACTCCGATGCGGGGCTGGGGCCTGTCTTGTGCGACACAAACCGCAGGGTGAAATACCCGACCCTCGCGCACCGCGCCGCGAGAGAGAGGGTAAGGACGGACGCGCTCGCCGAGGAGATGCGCATCCTATACGTGGCGATGACTCGCGCGAAGGAGCGGCTCATCCTGGTGGGCTCTGCATCGGACCTCGGCAAGCAGGCTTCTCGCTGGTGTGAGGGAGTCCCGGGGCAGGGCTGGCAGCTGTCAGACGACGCGGTGCTTTCCGCCAAGGGCTTTCTAGATTGGGTGGCGAGCGCAGTGGCGCGGCACAGAGACGGCGCAGCCATCCGCGCCCTGGCGGGGGTGCGCAGCGAGCCATCGTGCGGGGACGTGCGCGACGACCCGGCACGGTTTGACGTGAGAATATGGAACACGGGCGACCTGCCCCAGGTCGTCCAGCTGCGGAGCGGGCTGGGCGTCGCGGGAGGTCGGGCCATTCTAGAAGAGATGGCCTCGGCGAGACCGCTCGGCAGGACCATTGCGCCCGAGTTCAGACGGGCGGTCCAGGAGCACATCGGCTGGAATTACCGGTATGCTGGGCTGGCCGGGCGTGCGGCCAAGGCGACCTGGTCGGAAGTGAAACGAAGGTTCGAGCCCGGTCGCGACGACGCCGAGCCCGGCCTGGAAAGCGCGGGCGAGGCGCGCCCGGCGCCAGCGCCGGCGGCCTTCTCGGAGCAGCCCCGGTTCATGCAGGAGTTCAGAGTCACGCCTGCCGAGCGCGGGCAGGCGGCACACCTCGTTCTCCAACACCTGGACCTGGGCGGCGCGCTGGACGCGTCAGCCATCAGGGCCCGCGTGAACGAGATGGTGGCGTGCGATCTCCTCACCCCCGACCTCGCGGCGACCGTCGACGTCGAAGCCATCGGGCGGTTCTTCGCAAGCCCAATCGGCAGGCGTGTCGTGGAGGCGGGAGACCGCGTTCAGCGAGAGATCCCATTCTACCTCGGCATCGATGCGAGAGAGCTCTACCCTGAGATCCCCGCGGACGCCGGCATCCACGAGCGTGTGGTGGTTCAGGGGATCATCGACTGCCTCATCGACGAGGGGGACGGCTTCGTCCTCATCGATTTCAAAACCGGTTTGCTGGGGCGGAGCGACCCGGACGCGGCGGCCCGAGCGTACGCAGGACAGATCCGGGTTTACGCCGCCGCAGTCGAGGCCGTGCATCGGCGCCCTGTCAAAGAGGCGTACCTGTATTTCCTCCAAGCCGGGGTGGCCGTTCCGGTGCACCTGCACCGCGCGGGACGACACCCCGCCGGCTCCCAAGCCGGGTCCGCCCGTCCTCCGGACTCCGCCATGTGAGGGTGCGCCGGTCACTGCCTCGAGTCCAGTAGTTGGCAGGTTGCCGGCTTTGAGCTCGGGGGCCTCGCCCCAAGCGGGCCGCCTTTCGCCGAGATCCGTCGCTTCAGGTCGATCCCGTTCGCGGGTTTCTGAGGCTTTCCGGCCGCCTCCCGAGATCCGAGGGGCTCTTGTAACTTCAATTCCCCGATCACGGAACGACGACAGGGCGCCTTCTGATGACGTTGCCGAACCGGTCGATGACCGTCTCGACCTTGACCGTGAAATCTCCCAGCACCTTCAGCTTGTCTATGGACGACAGGTTCATGAACTGGTGGAGGGTCGTCTCGAGCTGGCTGTAGAGGTCGCTGAGCTCTTCCTCTCGCGCGTTTATGCGCTGGATCTTCTTCTGGAGTTCCTCCCTCATACGCTGGATCTCGCGTTCCTTCCGGGCGAGCTCTTCAAGGAGTTGCTGCTCGCGGTCGAGTTGTCTGTTGATGTCGATGAGCCGGTCTATGAAACCCTTGAGGTCCAGCATCCCCGAAAGCCGCTTCTCGATTCGCTCCACCCTGGCGGGGAGGGTCAGCAGCTCCTCCATGGGGTCGTGCGCTGGGCGGGCCCAGTTCTCCTCGATCTGCTGCCCCTGAGCCTGGCCGGCCGTCACCGTCTCTTCGGTGTGCTCCGTCACCTCTGTGACTGTGCCGCCCGGCCCTTCGGAGACCCCCCGCTTGATGACTGTGTAGAACCTGTGTCGCAGGGTAAGGTACGGTACCCCAAAGAGGCTCGCAAGGCGCTCCAATTCCCTCTTTCGTTCACCAGGCCTCCTTTCGAGCACCTTCATCAGGAGCTTGTCTTCGTACTCGGTGAAGATGTGCCGCTTCCTCCTCTGCTTGGTGGTGCGAGCGACCCCTTTCCCTTGAAGCTCCGGACCGGCGGAGGCCTGTTCGCCGAGCGAGCCCTGGCTTTCGCCTGCTCCAGCCTCGGCTCCGGCATCGCCCGCCGTTCTCACGGCAGGGATGCCTGACGTCGCCGGGAGCCCTCCGCCGACTCCCGCCTCGGCCCTATCACCCTGTACAGTCGCTACCTCTCTCACGCTCTCCATCACATCATGCCTCCCATTCACTTCTCGGGTTTGAATTCAAGACTCCGCATGAGTACCTGACGGACTGCAGAGTCCAACGACCGCGCTTGACACCTTTCGCCCGACATTCCCCGCCGCACCGCGGAACCGCGAGCCGGCGGCGCCGTGCCTCGAAGGCCGGGATCGTTCTCGCGGCCCGGGCCGGTAAGCGACGGTTTCTCCACCTGTGTCCTGTGTACTGTTGTACTGTTGGCCCGCACTCGCGCGGGGGAGTACATTCGACCGGCGGCTTGTCTATAGCCGGAGGCCTTCCGCTGAAGAAAGGGCTCCCCAGGCCGCGGGCGACCCGCTACCGCCCGTGCCGCGCCGCCGTACCGGCTCTCCGGAAGCGGCCGATATCAGTATGCCTTTTCGTACTGGTCCTTATGCTCCCCATTTCCACAGTATGCATACAAGCCGGCGCTGGGGAATTCCATCAGGACCGCCCGCGAGGTTGTGTGGGCGAGCCCCGCGGGGAGCATTGCTCCGGCCCGCGGGGGCTGATGGCGGAGGGACAGTGAGCGTGAACAGTGAGCGTGACGTGCAGTGCCCAGGGGGTTGCGGGAACGCCGGAAGTGCGCTCCGCGAGGGTCTCACCAGGCTCGCGGAGCACACTTGCGGAGACTTGTGGTGAGAAGCGCGGGAATGGTACCCGCACTCACACCTTGCGTGCGTGAGGCTGTCGCTTTCTCCCGCGGGCGAACCCGACTCCCAAGAAGAGCATGAGGATCATCGCGATGGCGACCTCGGGCACCATGTACGTGGCGTTGTAGGTCAGGGAGTATACCCACACATTGGAGCCTTCCGGCGCGTAGCTTGCGAAGAACGCCACCCCAGACAGGACGTGCATGAGGAATCTGGCGGCCCCACCCACCAGCACTCCCAGGAGCGGTGCCCGGGAGAAGAACCCAGCAAGGCCGAGCGCCGCGAAGGCTAGCGGATAGTCCATGAGGAACTGGAGCGGGTGCACCACGTACGGCTCCAGGGCGAGTTTCACCATGCCGAGGACGAGGCCTGCGAGGACACCGGTCCCGCCTCCCCTCCGCAGGGCTACGTAGAAGATGGGCACCATCTCGAGGGAGATCGACCCACCCTGGGGCATCCTGAATATCCTGATGAGACTTAGTACGGATGCGAGGGCGACGGTTACTCCGACCTCCGTTATGACCTGCGCTGGCCCGCGCCCTTGGCCCACCTGCGCGGGTCTCGTGAGCCTGATGAGGGCGATGAGCAGCGCCAGGGCAGCTACGGCTTCAGCCACTATCCACCAGTCGACGTTATTCATGTGAGCACCCTCCCTGTGTCGTATTGCGGGTTCGTGGGGAGATGCGAGACAGCCGCGAGAAGCGCGAGACGGCCGTGGAACCCACCCGGAAGTCGTCCGGAGTCCACGGCCGTCGAGATGTGATCTTGCGAGCCGCTTCCCTACGCTGGTATTACCCAGACCGAGTCTTCCGATCAGGTTCGAAGGGTAGACGCCAATACGCGTCTTCTCAGCCGCTTTCGCAGCACCCCTAGCGAGCTCCCGTATTGACTTCTCGACTCTGATTATGCCACGATGCCATGAATGAGCGCAAGTGGGAGTGGCAAAATAGAGGCATGAGAGTCGCCTTCTTTGAAGTGGAGAAATGGGAGAAGGACAGGTTTCGCGCCCGCCTCCGCGACGTCGAGCCGGTTTTCTTCGCCGACACCGTGCAGGAGGTTGAGCGGGACAGTCTCAAAGACGTCGAGGGGCTCTGCGTCTTCATATACTCGCGTGTGACCGGGGATGTCATCGCGTCCCTGCCTCGTCTCCGTCTCATCGCAACGAGGTCCACGGGTTTCGACCACATCGATCTCGAGGCGTGCAAGAAGCGCAACATCACTATCACGAACGTCCCTTACTACGGGGAGAACACCGTGGCAGAGCATACTTTCGGCCTCATCCTGTCGCTTGCCCGGAACATCCACAAAGCGCACATGCGCACGGTCCGTCAGGACTTCTCCCTGGAAGACCTGCAGGGATTCGATCTCAAAGGCAAGATCATCGGAGTCGTCGGCGCGGGCAGGATAGGCCTTCACGTCATCCGCATCGCCAGGGGGTTCGGCATGGACGCGCTGGCGTACGACATCAAGCGGGACCGGTTCATCGCGGAGATACTGGGATTCAGATACGTGCCCCTGGACGAGCTCCTCGCCTCGTCCGACGTGATCTCGCTGCATGTCCCGTACAACGAGTCCACGCATCACATCATCAACAGGAACACCTTGGCCAAAGTCAAGCGCGGGGCGTTGCTCGTGAACACCGCCCGCGGAGCGCTCGTGGACACCGCGGCCCTCCTGTGGGCGCTGGACGAGGGGATTCTGCGCGGAGCGGGTCTGGACGTGCTGGAGGGGGAGGAGCTCATGATGGAGGAGGGGTACGTGCTCCGGAAGGAGTACTCCGCGGACGTCCTCAGGACCTTCGTACGGAACCAGATGCTCCTGCGCCGCGAGGACGTGGTGGTGACTCCTCACAACGCCTTCAACAGCAAGGAAGCAGCCATGCGAATCCTCGAGACCACCGTCGAGAACATCGAGAGGTTCATTGAGGGACGCCCGCAGAACGTGGTGGTCTAGGCGCGGGTCCGCCTGTCTCGCGGTGCCGGGCGATGATCTCCGCGATCTCAGCGACCGCTTGGTCCACCGACTCGTTCACCACGATGTGGTCGTACGACGGCGCGAAGGCGAGCTCCTCTTGGATGCGCGAAACGCGCGCCTCGAGTTCTTCCGGTGGGCAGTCGGTGCGGCCGGCGAGCCTTTCACACAGATCGTGCATGTTTGCGGGAGCTATGAAGATTGATACGCACGACGGCCACTTTCTCACGAACTCCTCTCTTCCGTATACGTCGAGGATGATCACGAAATCGGTGTCGGACCGGACGGCCTCCTCCACCGCGGCCTTCGGCACGCCATAGTAGTTGCCGTAAGTCTTCTTCCACTCGACCAGCCCGCCTGAGTCGATCATCCTGAGGAAGTCTGCTTCAGAAACGAAATGGTAATCCCCGCCGTCCACCTCGCCCTCGCGGGGCGCCCTCGTGGTCACGGTTGTGAGGCGGGCGAGGTCCGGGACGCGCCTTATGAGATCCTTCACTATGGTGGTCTTTCCCGCGGCGGACGGCGCGGAGATGATGAAGAGCATCCGTATCCTCCTTCTGCCTCGTCGCGACGGCCGGTCTGCGGCGCCGGCCGAATGAGGTGGCCGCAGCGGGGCGGTTGTGTCCTCCTACGAGAAGGAGTTTCCCCCACACCGGCGAATTTCCTCCAAGGGTGAAACACGATGCACTATTCCGTATGGGGCCTGCGCACGACTGCGCTCGGGTCGAGCGTGGTTGCGTTTGGCTTTGTACTCCTTTTGATCGCTGCGGTCGGAGTCACCTGGTTCGTCATGCGCACGCGCAGGAGGAAGACGTGGCGGCCTGCGGGCGGCATCGAGCCGGCTCTACCTGCGGCCGGAGACTCAAAGGGCACAGGTGCGGGTCCGAGTCCAGCGACCCACCTGGTCGATAGCGAGGCTGTCGCGGCTGTCGCGGCGTGCCTCGCTTGCGTGATGGACGGCCGCTTGGGGGAGGGGATCAGGCCTGGAGTTCTGCCGTCGTCTCTCGTGGCGGCGATCACGGCGGCAATCGTCGCCCGCGAAGAAGCGGGCGAAAGCTCTCGGGCGGGGCACCTGAGCATCAAGGTCCGGAAAGGAGATCTGGGATGAGGAAGTTCAAAGTCGTCGTCAACGGAAAGGAGTACAGTGTCGAGGTCACCGAGGTGTCCGAGGCACAGGCGCCTGTTCCGGCAGCGGCAACGGGGACGGCAACGGCAACGGCGCCGGCGACCTCAGCGGCACCAGGGCCTGCGCCAGCGGGTGGCGGCCCGGTCGAATCCTCCGCTCTCGCAACCGGAGCACGTGGACCGTCCGCCGCGGCGCAAGCCACAGCCCAAGGGCAGGCTCTGCCGGGCGGAACGGTCAGAGGAGTGGAAGCCCCGTTGGCTGGCACGATACTTTCTGTCCGGGTCAAGGAAGGAGATCGCGTGAAGGTGGGCGACGTGCTCGTGACCCTGGAGGCCCTCAAGTTGGAGAACGAGATAGCCTCGCCGTACTGCGGCGTGGTCCGGTCCGTGAACGTGAGCCCCGGTGACTCCGTCCGGGCGGGCGCGGTGCTCGCCACGGTGGAGGAGACCACTTCGCAGGCGAATTGAGGGGGTGGTTGACATGCACCACGTATCCGGCGTGGCTTCAAGCGCGCGCCCGGCTGCCGCAACGCGTGTCAGGATCACCGAGACCGCTCTTCGTGACGCCCACCAGTCGCTCCTTGCAACGAGAATGAAGACGGATGACATGCTCCCCATAGCGGAGGAACTCGATGAGATCGGCTATTTCTCGCTGGAGGTTTGGGGCGGAGCGACATTCGATACCTGCCTGCGTTACCTCGATGAAGATCCCTGGGACAGGCTCCGCGCTCTCAAGGCGAGGGTCAGGAAGACACCCCTTCAGATGCTCCTCCGGGGGCAGAATCTCGTGGGATACCATCACTATCCTGACGACGTGGTCGACGCCTTCGTTACTCATGCCGTCGAGTGCGGAATAGACATCATGCGGATCTTCGACGCCCTCAACGACGTGCGGAACATGGAGAAGCCCATGGAGGTCGCGAAAAGAGTGGGTGCGCACGTTCAGGCTTGTGTCGTGTATACGCTGAGTCCCGTCCACGACGTCGATCACTATGTCAACACCGCGAGAAAGCTCGAGGACATGGGCGCGGACTCGATATGCATCAAGGACATGGCCGGCCTCATTTCGCCGTACGCCGCGTACGAGTTGGTCAGGCGCCTGAAGGAGAAGGTCCGCGTGCCCATTCAGCTTCACAGCCACTATACCAGCGGGATGGCGTCGATGGCGTACCTCAAGGCCGTCGAAGCCGGCGCGGACTGTTTGGACACAGCCATATCCGCGCTCGCTTTGGGGCCGAGCCAACCTCCGACCGAGTCCATCGTTGCCGCGCTGCAAGGAACGCCGTACGACACTTCGCTCGACCTGGGGGCGCTTGCCGAGATCAACGCCCATTTCGTCCGCATCAAACCCAACTACCAGAAAACCGCCGCTCCCATCACGGTGAACGCCGAAGCCCTTAGGTGGCAAATCCCCGGCGGCATGCTCTCGAACCTGCGTGCTCAGCTTGCCAACCAGGGCATGCTGGACAGGCTCGACGAGGTCCTCGCCGAGGTGCCGAGGGTGCGTGAGGAGTTGGGATACCCGCCTCTAGTCACGCCCATGAGCCAGATCGTGGGCACGCAAGCCGTGTTGAACGTGGCGACAGGCAAGCGGTACGGCGTGAAATCCCGCGAGATCAAAGACTACGTGCGCGGGCTTTACGGCACGCCCCCTGCTCCCATCCCGGAGGACGTACGCAGGATGGTCATAGGGGATGAGGAGACGGTCACGGCGAGGCCCGCGGACCTTCTCGAGCCGGAACTGGAAAACGCGCGCGAGGCCGCGAAAGACTACATCCAGAAAGACGAAGACGTCCTGACCTACGTCATGTTCCCAGAGGTTGCAGCAGAGTTCTTCCGTAGGCGGGCGGAGAAGGCTCAGGTTGGCTCTTGATGCTCCGCCGCGCGCGGCGCGGAAGCGGGCCGCGGAGGAGTGGCGGCCATTCTTCGGCGGCCATTCTGGAGCCATTCTTCAATGATCTCAGGTGACACCGGATTCCAGGAGAGGAGAGAGCAGATGTCAGGAAATGCCGGGCGGAAACCCCTGCGGAGACCCCTACATGAGCTGGGCCGGATACTCGTTGCGACCGCCATGGGCCGGGAACCCGCGGACGCCGTCATCCGCGGTGGGAGGCTGGTCAACGTGCACACCGCCGAGATCCAGGACGGAGTGGACGTGGCGGTGCGTCTGGGACGGGTGGCCATGGTCGGAGACGCCTCGCGATGCATCGGAGAAGGCACGCGTGTCATCGAGGCTCAAGGGTATTACTTGGTCCCCGGATTCCTGGACGGGCACGTCCACGTGGAAAGCAGCATGATGACGGTGAGCCAGTTCGCGAGAGCGGTGCTGCCTTCGGGCACTACCGCGATATTCATGGATCCCCATGAGATCGCGAACGTGCTGGGCGTGGAGGGCGTGCGCCTGATGCTGCAGGAAGGACGCGGGCTGCCGCTCAAGGTTTTCGCCACGATGCCTTCGTGCGTGCCGGCGGCGCCCGGGTTTGAGGACGCCGGCGCCGTCATCGGCCCGGACGACATCCGGGACGCCATGGCGTGGGATGGGATGGCGGGCCTCGGGGAAATGATGAATTTCCCGGGAGTCCTTGCGGGCGACGAAGGGGTACATGCTGAGATCAGGGAGACCCTCAAGGCTGGCAAGGTGGTCACCGGGCATTACTCCATTCCGGACACAGGACCTAACCTTGCGGCGTACGTCGCCGCGGGGATAGCCTCCGACCACGAGTCCACGCGGCCCGAAGACGCCCTCGCCAAGGTGCGCCTCGGCATGTACGCGAAGCTGCGCGAGGGGTCGGCGTGGCGCGACATCAAGGCGACCATAAAGAGCTACACCGAGACGGGGATCGACCCCAGGCACATCGTTCTCGTGACAGATGACGCGCACCCTGACACGCTCGTCGCCCTCGGGCACGTGAACCACGTGGTGAGACGGGCCATCGAGGAGGGAGTGCCTCCGGTGCGAGCGATCCAGATGGCGACCATCAATACGGCGGAGTGTTTCAGAATGAGCCAAGATCTTGGGAGCATCGCGCCGGGCAGGATGGCGGACATCCTTTTCATTCGCGACCTCGCCGATCCCCGCCCCGACAGGGTCATGGCTGATGGAGAGGTCGTGGCGGAGGGCGGGCGCCTTGTGGCCGACGTGCCCACGTTTGCGTACCCGGACTTCGCAACGCGGTCGGTGCGCCTCGCAAGGTGCCTCCAGCCGTCGGATTTCCGTATCGCGGCCCCCGCTTCGGCGGGGAGCAGCGTGCGTGCTCGGGTCATCGAGGTCGTGGAAGCGAGCGCTCTCACCAGGCACGTGGAGCTCGATCTTCCCGTGGACGAGCACGGCGAAGTGCGCGCGTCTCGTGAGAAGGACGTGGCCAAGGTTGCCGTGGTGGAGCGCCATAGGGCATCGGGGAGCATGGCGGTGGGCCTGGTACGGGGGTTCGGCCTCAAGGACGGCGCAGTGGCGTCCACAGTCGCCCACGACAGCCATAACCTCCTCGTGGTGGGCGTGGACGATCGGGACATGGCCGCGGCCGGCAACCTCATCGCCGACGCCGGCGGCGGGATGGCCGTGGTGAGACGCGGCGAGGCGCTCGCCATTCTGCCGCTTCCCATCGCGGGCCTCATGTCGGGCGAACCCGTGGAGAAGGTCCGGGCAGACGTGGACGAGCTGGCTCAGGCCTGGAGGGCGCTTGGCTGCACCATGGCGTCGCCTTTCATGACAATGGCACTCCTGGCCCTTCCCGTGATTCCTGAACTCCGCATCACGAACAGGGGCCTCGTTGACACGTTAGGCTTTCGATTCGTGGGCCTGTTCGTGTGATCCGTCATAACGGTCAATGACGACGGTACGGTCCCCGGCTCAACTACTGGGTCTGGAAGGCTGCCTCGAAACCCGGCGTGCCGCCCCTTCAGGACAAGCGTCACCTCACCCAGCCTCGGAGCGAGACGCGAGGGTGTCTCGAAGGGCTGCGGCACCCAGGTTCCAGGTCCGCCGTCCTACTGCGGCATCTGGAGCATCTCGGAGAACTGCCTTCCGAGGTGCGCGCTACCTGCCGACACGCCCACCACGACGAGCCAGAGAATGACGGTTGCCGCTGCGGCTTTCGACGCGCTGACTTTCCACAGTTTGGCAAGGGCCACGGTGCTGAGGACGATGTAGATGAGCCCGAACACGTTCACGGAGTTCAGCACCACTCCCCAGGGTGTCACCATCTGTTCTGGAGAAAGCAACATCCCGAGGCCGAGCGTCACCGTGCGTCCAGTGCTGGCAACGGCGATGGCTGAGACAAAGGCGGAGAGCGCTTCGGCTACGTTGAGATAGCCTGATACCGCCAGGCTTTGCGAGAACGTGGCTTTGCTTCCAAGGAGCGACCCCACGCCCATGAAAACCAGAGCCCGTATGGGCCACCACACCAGAAGGCCGACGACGAGCCCGATCACGCCGGTCGCCACCGTGAACGCGGGCGGGAGCATGGGGACTCCTGTGGGGGTCGTCTCTGGGAGGCTGCGGAGGGCGGAGACCATCGGTATCACTGAGAGCGCTCCGATGATGAGGATGAAGAGCACAGGTCCGGCAGCGTCGGGCCTGAGGACTATGCCCTCGAACGTCGCGCCCGGGTCGGTCAGCACGCCCACCATACGGGCGGCGAGTGTCTTTCGAGGCCTTACGCTGGTGTCCGTCATTTCGGACATCTCCTCTCTCATTTCATTCGGCCGGACCCGGCGCTTGGAATCCGGCCCCTACAATACGGAGTGTATTTCGCACGAGGCGCGCAGTTTCCTCTATGTTCGACGTGAGGAGGCCCACATTGTGCGACCCCGCGCGACTCCGATAACGCGGGAGTGGGTGAATCCATCACGGCATCCCTGACCGGGGCCGGATGAGGGGAGGACGAAGTGCGGGATGACGTGCGTGCTGGGCAGGGAACGCCCGTGGAACGAATAAGTACTAGCGACGCGACGTCAAAAAGGGTTGGGTACATGGCGCTGCCTGAAGGGAGTGTTCCGGGTTGTCGCAGAGACGGAGAACAGCCATTGTTGTGGCGGGTCTCTTGGGCATCGTGGTCTTGACGATAGTGGGCAGCAAGATGGCTGGCGAGAAGAAGCCCACATACACGGTGGATACTGTGAGAGTGGAGCCGACGGCGTTTCGAGTCGCTGTGTCCGCGCAAGGCACGGTGGAGCCCATCTCCACGCTAGAGGTGAGGGCCCAGGTGGCGGGGCGTGTCGCGGAGGTCCTGGTGAAGGAGGGCGACGTGGTGCGAGCAGGCCGGGAGATCATCCGGCTCGATCAATCCGATCTCCTCGCCCAGTTGCAGCAGGCGAAAGCGGCGATGGCCTCCGCAGAGGCGGACCTGGCGCAGTTCAGTGCGGCCGCCCGGAACGGAGACGTCAAACCCCTCGAAGTGCAGCAGGCCGAGGCGCAGCTGGCTGTCGCGCGAGCCAGGTTGGCTGAGACGGAGCGCGGCCCGTCCGAGGCCCAAATCGCACAGGCTCGCGCCCAGCTCACCCAGGCTGACACCGCCCTGAAAGACGCCGAGAAGAATCTCGGGGTGAAGCAAGCCCTCTATGAGAAAGGGGCGGTCGCCAAGTCTGCGGTTGACGAGGCAACGACGAGGCTCATCAACGCCAGGGCGGCGCACGATTCAGCGAAACGGCAGTACGATGCCCTCCTGGCGTCCCCCACCGCCGAGCAGTCGGAAATAGCCCGAGCGCAAGTGAGAGAGGCAGAGATCGCTCTCGCCATGGCGCGAGAACGTGAAGTTTCCAGAGAGAAAAGCAGGCAGGCTGCGACGGCCCGCCTGGAGCAGGCCAGGGCGAACTTGGCTCTCGTCGAGGCCGAGCTCGCAAGGACCTCCATCACGGCGCCGGGCGACGGCACTGTGATAAGCGTGACGGTCAAGAAGGGCGCCGTGGTGGCCGACGGCACGCCCGTGGCGACGCTGGCGCGACCGGGTGGCGTGCGCGTCAGGGCCCGTGTTGACGAAACGGACATCGCCGCTGTCGCCGTCGGCCAGGAGGCCACCTTCACCACGGACGCCCTCGCCGGCACCGAACTCCGCGGCAGGGTGGCGGAGATCGCTCCTGCTGCGGTCACGGACGGGACGGTCCCTCGATTCCCGGTGCTCATCGACGTGGACGATGCGCCGCCGATGCTTCTGCCTGGAATGAGCGCTGACGTCGAGATCATCACGTACTCGAAACCTGATGCCCTTGTGGTGCCGCTTCAGGCCGTCTTCGAGAAGGACGGGGGGAGGGCGCTGTTCGTGGTGGATCCTGAAGATTCCACCGCCGGAGAGGTCAAAGTGGTGATCGGACGGGAAAGCCTCATGGAAGCCGAGATCCTTGAGGGAGTCCATCCGGGTGACGAAGTAGTCGTCGGCGACGCGACCGTCTTGAAGAAGCTGAAAGACGGCGATCGTGTGAAACGGAGAAATCAGAAGAAAGCAGAGGAGAGTGGTTCGGGCCTGGAGGTCCGGGTGCACGCCGCGCCGTGAGCCGCGCCGTGAGGCGGAGCGAGGGATGACCCGGGAGAGAAGAAAGGTGAAGAGACGTGATCGTGGTACAGGACGTCGAGAAAGTATACAGGGCCGGCGCGGTTGAAGTAGCCGCGCTGCGCGGGGTATCCCTCGAGATCAGGTCGGGGGAGTTCGTCTCCATCATGGGCCCTTCCGGCTCGGGGAAGTCGACCCTCATGAACATCCTGGGCTGCCTCGACAGGCCCACCCGGGGCACTTACCGCCTCGACGGGAGGCTTGTGAGCGCGCTTTCCGACGACGAGCTTGCCGAGGTCAGAAACAAGAAGATCGGTTTCGTGTTCCAGACGTTCAACCTGCTGCCGAGGGCGACCGCTCTCGAGAACGTGGAACTGCCTCTTGCGTATGCAGGAGTCCCGCCCGCGGAGCGCAGGCGGAGGGCGTTGGAGGCGCTCAAGGCGGTAGGCCTAGGCGAGCGCACGAAGCACAGGCCGAACGAGCTTTCCGGGGGCCAGGCCCAGAGGGTGGCCATCGCGCGCGCTCTCGTCGGCACGCCGGCCATCATCCTCGCGGACGAGCCTACAGGCAACCTCGATAGCAAAGCGGGGGTCGAGATCATCCACATGCTCGAGGGCTTGAACGAACAGGGAATGACGATCGTGGTCGTCACCCACGATCCTGATGTCGCGTCTCACACTGACCGCGTCATCCGGATAAGGGACGGCAGGGTCGTGGATGGAGACGCTGCCGGGGAAAGCGAGGCGGAAGAGAGATGAGCCTGTACGAATGCATCAAGCTTGCCCTCGGCAGCCTGCGCGCGAACAAGATGCGGTCCGCTCTGACGTTACTCGGCATCGTCATCGGCATCGCGTCCGTCATCACCATGATGTCCATGGGCGAGGGCGCGAGGAAGCTGGTGACCGGGGAGTTCGTGGGCATGGGCGCGAACCTCATCTTCATCCAGCAGGACTACACCCGCCAGGAAGTGATCTGGGGGCACGTGAAGCCGCTCACCATCGAAGACGCGGACCTCATAAGGAGGGCATGCCCGGCCGTGGCCGATGTCAGCGTAACCAAGGTGGGGCCCGCCGTGGTGAAGTACGGCGCGAAACGTCAGAACGTCAACGCCACTTTTACTGATGACGGCCTTTCTTCGACACAGGGTGGGCTGCTTGCCGAGGGAAGGCTCCTCACAGAACTTGATGTCAGAGCCCGGCGTCCCGTCGTCGTCCTGGGCGGGGGCTTGGCCCGAAAGCTGTTCGAGGGGAAAGATCCCCTGGGCGAGAAGGTCAAGATAAACGGGCTCTCCTTCGTCATCGTCGGGCTGCAGAAAGAGCAGGGGAGGACCATTTTAGGGGACAGCACCGCGGATATGTCTGTCTACCTGCCGATAAGCCATGCCCGGCGCATGACCGGCAGCGACGACGTTGCTGCGATCACGGTCGAGGCCGTCGACGTCGCTTATGTCAGACAGGCGACTGACCAGATCAACGCGGTCTTGGCCCGCAAGTATGGCGAGGATCCCCCCTTCATGGTGATCAGCAGCTCCACGATACTCAAATCCGCTGAAACCGTGATGAGCATATTCACCGTAATACTCGCGGGCATCGGGAGCATATCCTTGCTCGTCGGCGGGATCGGCGTTATGAACATCATGCTCGTATCTGTGACCGAGAGGACTCGTGAGATCGGCATAAGGAAGGCGGTGGGAGCGAAAAGAGGCGACATACTGAGGCAGTTCATCGTGGAGGCCGTCGCGCTGTGCCTCGCCGGAGGGGCCATCGGGACTCTGCTTGGGAGCGGCGGCGCGGCCCTCCTGGCAAGGCTGGCGAAGTGGCCGACATATGTCTCGCCCCTCGCAGTGTCCGTGGCGCTTTTCTCGGCGACCGCCGTCGGGCTGGTATTCGGCGTGTACCCCGCCTACAAGGCCGCGAACCTCGATCCAATCGAGGCTCTTCGTTACGAATAGAAAGTAGAGGAGGTTCCTGACGCACCTCGCAGGCCCTGGCGATTTGTCGCCGGGCATGTCGGTCGATTCCCCAGGGCGGGTACAATTTCCGTCAGGTTCTCCCCACTCCCCTGTGGTATCATCCTCGCGGACGCGGAATTGCCGCGGTGTGTGAAACTCGGGAAGGGGGAGCGAACCATGGCAAGACGCACCATACACCGGTCTTCCAGCGGTCCCGCGAAACTGTGGCGGACGGGCTGCGAGACGGCCGCGGGTCCCGATACGGACCGACCTGCCGTGAGACGAGTCTATGTATCGAGGAGGCAGGAGCGCAAGGGGCGGTCGTTGTTCAAACGCGCGGGCCGGCGCGACGGGGTGGCGGGCGGCGGCCGCGTCGGCGGAGCCGGTGGTGGGCGAGCCCTTGAGCTCTTGTTGGGGGCATCCTCACCAGAATCGGTCCTATCCGGCTTGATCGGCTTCCTCCTCGGGAGGGCGACGCTCCTTGGTGCAGCCTCGCCCTTCGGAATAGCCTATCTCGCGAGGGTCGCGGCTTCTCGAAGCCACGCCCTCCTGTTGACCGCCATCGGAGTCCTCCTTGGCATGACGGGGCCCGTCCTGAACTCGCACACCGTTTGGCCTGTGTTCCCAGTGACCCTCGTGGCCGTCGTAGGTCGTTTGATGTCCCGGAGGGCGGAAGGAAGCCCCTTCGTTCTGCCCGGCGTGGTCCTCTCGCTCGGATTCGTGTCGTCTTTGGCCGTGAAGACCCTCTTGCACGTTCCCGTGCCCTCGTTTCCGGTGGCGGCGCTGGAAGCAGTGATCGGCACCACGGTCGCGGCCGTGTTCGCCTGGGGCAAAGCGGGCGGGCACGCCGGCCAGACGCTCACCGGCCGCCGCGAGGCCGTGGGTCTGGAAGAGGCCGCGTCTTTCGGCTTGCTGTGCGCCGGAATCACCATGGGCCTCGCGGGGATGGGGTTTCGTGGGATAGCCGCCGGCGCAGTGGCGGCAGGCTTCGCGACCATCGTCATGGCGTACGGGGGCGGCGGCGCCCTGGGCGCGGCTTCCGGCGCGTTGATGGGCCTGGCGTGCGCCATGTCAGGCCAAGGTGGGACGCCTGTGGTGGGAGCCTACGCCATAGGTGGATTCGTGGCGGGAGCCCTCCGCCAGTACGGCAAGATAGCCGCCGCCGGCGGATTCTTCGCAGGCGCGGGTCTCCTCGTGTTCCAGGTGGCGGCAGGGGCCGAGGTTCCGGAGTTCATGGGTCAACTCGCCGCTTCGGGTATCGCGTTCATGTGCGTTCCCCGCCGCTACCTGTACAGGGTCAGGACGCTCCTTCCGTCTCCCGCTCACGGCGCCCCCGGCGGGGACGCCCGGCGCGTCCAGGAGCTCCTCTCGAGAAAGCTGCGGGATTTCTCGAAGGTGTTTGAGGACTTATCCTCGATGCTCAGGCAGGCCCCCTACGACCCTGATCTTGCAGAGCGCGCGGACGTTGCGTACGTCCTCCACAAGGTGGCGCAGCTCGCCTGCAGCCGGTGCCGATCGTACCTGTTCTGCTGGCAGGATGCGTTCCACAGGACGTTCCGCGACGTGCTGGACTTGGCAGCGCTCGCGGAGCTCAAGGGGAAGGTGGATCCGTCCGAA
The DNA here is from genome assembly GCA_050261175.1 of Clostridia bacterium. Taxonomy (GTDB): domain Bacteria; phylum Bacillota; class SHA-98; order UBA4971; family UBA4971; genus UBA6256. The sequence goes on along the minus strand of JBLNDA010000025.1, from coordinate 7,690 downwards.
GTCAAGGGCCAGCTGCGGCGGCGGTGCATCGACATCGCCGGGCTGGTGGCGGCGGTGAACGGCACCACCGGCGCATTCCGGCAGAACCTCACGTCCGCCAGGCGCCTTGCAGAGGGTCGCGAGATGCTCTCCGGCCAGTTGCAGGGGGTGGCTGCCATCCTGCGTGGGCTGGGCGAGGACGTATGGCAACGCGTGGAGTTCGAGACCTGGGCGGAGGAGCGGATCGCTAAGGAGCTCTCGCGGTTCGGCCTCGGAGTGTCTGAAGTGAGCGTGGTGGCGAGGAACAAGGGCCGGCTCGACGTGACCCTGAAAAAGGGCGCTTGCTGCGGGGATGAAGAATGCAAGAAAGCCGTGGCTCCTCTCGTTTCGCGGCTGCTGGGCCATCACATCGAGGCGTCGAAGGTCAGGTGCGGGGCGAGGGGCGGCCTCCCCACGTGCGAGGTGCTCCTGTCACAGGCCCGCGTCTTCGGCGTCGCGACCGCGGCGAGCGTGCTTGCGAGGGGCGGCGGCGCCGTGTCGGGAGACACCCACTCCGTGATTGAGCTGGCTGATGGAAGGATGGTATTCGTGCTCAGCGACGGAATGGGCGCGGGCGAGGCCGCCGCCGTCGAGAGTTCCACGGCCGTGTGCATGCTCGAGCGGCTCCTCGAAGCCGGCTTCGACGAGGAGTTCGCCGTGAAGACCGTGAACCTCATACTCCTCCTGAGGTCTTCCGGCGAAACCTTCGCCACGCTCGACGTGGTCACGGTGGACCTCGGCACGGGCGATGCCGAGTTCATAAAGGTCGGTTCGCCTCCGAGCTTCGTGAAGACGGCGCGCGGCGTGAGAGTGGTCGAATCGGCGACGCTGCCCGCCGGGATCTTCGACGCCATAGACGTGGAAAGGACCCAGGTGAAGCTGGGGGACGGCGACATCCTGGTCATGGTCAGCGACGGGGTGCTCACCTCCATGGAGCATTCCCAAGGAAGAGGCGAGTGGGTCGCGTCGGCCCTCTCGCGGCTTCCTTCTGAGCAGCCCGAGGACATTGCGCGCTTCATCCTCGACAAGGCTCGTCAGCACTGTAAGGGGAAGGCGCCTGACGACATGACGGTCCTCGTCGGCCGGGTGTACCGCCGGCTTCCCGAGAAGAGGTTCGTGCGCAACCCAGCCGCGTTCGACCGCGCCGTTTCGCAGACAGGCGGGGGCAGGACGCCTGAGCGCGGTCGCGCCGCTATGTCCACGGTGGCGAATGCGTAGCGGCGCGCGACACCGGGGTCAAGGCGTGGTATAATCGCTTCGGAAGGGGAGCTCTCGATCACTAGGTGAGGGTGCGTCAGTTTTCGGCCGCTCTTGAGTGGTCGCTGGGTTGCCGGTGATTGCACGACGGGTGTCGAAATCCGGCCGCCTCCCCAACGGGCCGGATTTCGTGAAGGGGCGGAGCTCGGAGCGTACTCCCAGAGCGCAAGACGGTCAATCTCTCCCGGAAGCCGGGAGCGCCCCTGCACCTTCACCTGAACAACTGCCGGGCCGCGGAGGAGAGAAAAGGAGGGGCGCCAAAGAGCTTGCCTGCTTCTCCGTCCGCGGGCCAGAGATTCTGAGAGCCACTGGCACTGCAGTGGGTGGGACAGACTTTATTGACAAGGTGAGGTCCACCATAAGGCGGCATGAGATGACGAAGCCGGGAGACCGGGTGCTGGTCGGAGTGTCGGGCGGCCCTGACTCCGTCGCTCTCCTGCACGTTCTCTGGCTCCTTTCGGGGGAGCTCGAAATCTTCTTGCATGTGGGACACCTCAATCACATGCTTCGTGGCGAGGCGGCTGACGAGGATGCCGCGTACGTGCGGGACCTCGCCGGACGCCTCGGCGTTCCTGTGACCGTCGAATCGAGGGACGTCGCGGCCATCGCCAGGAGAGATCGCATTTCGCTGGAGCTTGCCGCGAGGAACGTGCGATACGAGTTCTATCGTCAGGCGGCGGGCTCCGTAGGGGCGGCCAGAGTCGCGTTGGGTCACCACGCTGGGGACCAGGCTGAGACAGTCCTCCTGAGGCTCGTCCGCGGCACGGGTACCACCGGACTTGCGGGCATCCCGCCCGTGCGCCGCCTGGAGGGCGGACCGGACGGCTGCAGCGCTGAGGACACCGGCGGCTCGGCGGGCGGCCCCGTCGCGTGCGGCGGCCCTACCGTCATCCGCCCGCTCATAGAAGTCGCCCGACAAGAGATCGAGGACTATTGCCGGGAGAACGACCTTCGGCCGAGAGTGGATGCGTCGAACCTCGCTCCGGTGTTCACGCGGAACAGGGTCAGGCACGAGCTGATCCCCCTCCTGGAGCGCCACTACAATCCGCACGTCGTCCGGAGCATCGCGAGGACAGCTGAGCTCGTGAGGGAGGATGACTCCTTCATATCTTGTGAGGTGCGGCGGAGGATGAAGCGCGTCGTGCGGAGCACGTCCGCCGAGGGCGCGGCCCTCAGCGTCGAGCGCCTTCTCGCGGAACCCCCCGCCATCCAGCGGCGGCTCGTCCGCGAGGCCGTGGCGCTCGTGGGACGGGGCGCGGAAGACGTCGAGTTCGAGCACGTGGAAATGGTGCTCGAGCTCGCCCGCAGCGGCTCTCTCGGCGCGAGCGCCAGCCTGCCGCGGGGCATCCGGGCAAGGAAGGTCCGCCGCGCGCTCGAGGCCGGCGCCGGACATGGAGAGCCATCGGAGACCATCGCGCCCGGAGCACCTGGCGAACTCGTTTTGGAGATAGAAGCGCAGCTCGAACCCGGGCCGGACGCTGGCGGGGCGCCGGCAATCCCAGTCCTTGGCGCTAGCGGCCCGGCGGCGGCCGCGCGCGAGCCGTTCGAGCGCAAGCTGAATGTGCCCGGCGTGACGTTCCTTCCCGAGCTCGGGCTGACATTTGAGGCGGAGATCCTCGAGATGGACGCGCAAGGCGACGTCTGCGCGGCCCGCAGCCGTGCTGAAGCTTGCGAGGCGTACTTCGACTTGGAAGAACTGGGGACGGACCTTGTGGTGCGGACGAGGCGGGCGGGGGACAGGATCGCTCCCTTCGGCATGGACGGCCACAAGAAGCTGAAGGAGCTCTTCATCGACGAGAAGGTTCCGAGGAACATTCGGGATCGAGTACCCGTTATAGTGGCCGGGGGGGAAATCTTGTGGGTTGTGGGGGTCAGGCGAAGCAACCTCGCCAGGGTGGGTCCGTCCACCCGGAAGATGTTGCGCCTCACGGTGCGGCCTGACCGGCCCAGGTGAGGGCGGGGGATGCCACCGGCTTCGCAGAGGGGTTGCCGGTGAGCGGGTGCAGGTGAGTGGGCCGCCGGAGACGGGGGGCGGAGGACCGCAGACGTGCAGGTCGTCGCCAGGCCGGGAAGGGCTGGCAGACCCGCGCTTCGGGCGTCTGGCGAGGGGGAGGACCAGTCGATTGTGATCGGGGTGCCCCTATGTTATAATGTGCTTGCATATCATGGGATTTCAGAATCCTGGGTCTTCATGGCGCAAACGAACGGGACCGGCGCTCGCGGCAGTCGCGCGCCGGCCGCGTGGTGATGATCGGTGGGAGGAGATCAATTGAACAAAGCGCTACGAACGCTTGGCCTGTGGCTTCTGCTCGGCCTCATGACCGTGTCGATCGCCAGCAGCTTCTACGGTCAGAGAGAGCAGCCCAAGCAGGTCAGCTTGAGCACGTTCATGGAGAAGCTGGACGCAGGCAATGTGTCGCAGCTTCACATTATAGGCGACGATAAAGTGGAGGGACGGTTCACCGATGGCACGGAGTTCGAAACGTACGTGCCCGACATCAGCCTCGTCACTGACAAACTGAAAGATGCCCAAGGGCCGCTCGCCCGGGTCGAGGTCATCGCTGAGCCCAAGCCCGCGGCGCCGTGGTGGTATACAATCCTGCCACAGATAATCTCGATTCTGTTCTTCGTGGGCCTGTGGCTGTTCATCCTCAACCAAATGCAGGGAGGCGGCAACAAGGCGCTGTCCTTCGGAAGGAGCAGAGCCAGGCTCCACGTTGAGGAGCGAGGCAAGACCACTTTTGCGGACGTGGCCGGCGTTGACGAGGCCAAAGAGGAGCTTGCCGAGATAGTCGAGTTCCTGAAACATCCGAAGAAGTTCGTGGAGCTAGGGGCCAAGATACCGAAAGGCGTGCTGCTCGTGGGGCCCCCCGGAACCGGCAAGACGCTCCTCGGGCGGGCCATCGCGGGTGAGGCCGGCGTGCCTTTCTTCATCATAAGCGGTTCCGACTTCGTGGAGATGTTCGTGGGCGTGGGTGCCGCGAGGGTGAGAGATCTCTTCGACCAGGCGAAGAAGAACGCGCCCTGCATCGTGTTCATCGATGAAATAGACGCGGTGGGCAGGCAGCGCGGCGCGGGCCTCGGCGGCGGGCACGACGAGAGAGAGCAGACGTTGAACCAGCTCCTAGTGGAAATGGACGGGTTCGAGCCGAACACCGGCATAATCCTGCTCGCCGCGACCAACAGGCCTGACGTACTCGACCCCGCCCTCCTGAGGCCGGGTAGGTTCGACAGGCAGGTGGTCGTGGACATGCCCGACCTTCCGGGCAGGGAGGCCATCCTGAAGGTACACGCCAAGAACAAACCGCTCGCGCCGGATGTCAACCTGAGGGTGCTGGCTCAGAGAACGCCGGGGTTCACCGGCGCCGATCTCGAGAACCTCTTGAACGAGGCTGCCATTCTGGCGGCGCGCCGGGGCAAGCGAAAGATAACCATGGCGGAGTGCGACGAGGCCATTGACCGCGTGGTGGCGGGCCCGCAGAAGAAAGGGCGCGTCATGAGCGAACGCGAGAAGAACCTCGTTGCGTTCCACGAGGCCGGGCACGCGCTTGCCGCAAAGCTGCTGCCGCACGCCAACCCGGTGCAGAAAGTCTCGATAATACCGCGCGGAAGGATGGGTGGGTACACCCTCATGCTTCCCGAGGAGGACCGGCACTTCCTGACGAAGTCGGAGATCCTCGACGAGGTCGTGGTGGGGCTGGCAGGGCGTGTGGCTGAGGAGATCGTGCTCGGTGAGATATCCACCGGCGCTGAGAACGACCTGAACGGGGTCACCAAGGCCGTCCGCAGGATGGTGACGGAGTACGGCATGAGCGAGGAGCTCGGCCCGCTCACGTTCGGGAGGAGGAGAGAGGAGACTGTGTTCCTCGGCCGGGACCTTGCGCATGACCGCGACTACAGCGAGGAAGTCGCCGCGGCCATCGACCGCGAGGTGCGGCGGATCGTCGACGAATGCTATACGAGGGCGAAAGAGCTTATTGCAGGCAACAGGGATAAGCTGGAGAGGCTGGCGAACGCTCTCAAGGAACAAGAGACCATCGAGGGAGCCGAGCTGGATGCCCTTCTGTTGGAGGCGACGTCGCCCGAAGAGGGCGGCGCGGGTGAGCAAGTGCCTGCCGCTGCCGCTGCGGCGGCCGCTACCCGGAGCGACCAAGAGGGCAGCACATCAGAGCAGGCTGGTGGGGTGAAGGGGCGCGTTCCGTCAAGGCCCCCGAAACTCGCGGAGAGTCCGGGCAGGGCTTAGGGGAAGAATCGGGCCAGGTGCTCCCGCGGGCGACGCGGAACAACGAGGACCTGGCCCGTTTCGATCTCTCATCTGAGGGGGATGGAGACCTATGGCAGAGGTGGTTCGCGCCCCGAGGGGGCGAGGGCTGTCGTGCAAAGGATGGCAGCAGGAAGCTGCCATGCGTATGCTCATGAACAACCTTGACCCGGAGGTGGCTGAAAGGCCGGAGGAACTCGTGGTGTACGGCGGGCGTGGAAAGGCCGCCCGCAACTGGGAGGCATTCCGCGCCATAGTTGAGTCCCTGAGGAACCTCGATGACGACGAAACCCTGCTCGTGCAGTCGGGCAAGCCTGTGGGGGTTTTCAGGACGCACCGGCTCGCTCCGAGAGTGATCATTTCCAACTCGATGCTGGTGCCCGCATGGGCAACGTGGGAGAAGTTCTGGGCACTCGAGGCGAAGGGCCTCACCATGTACGGGCAGATGACGGCCGGGAGCTGGATCTACATAGGGACGCAAGGGATTCTGCAAGGAACGTACGAGACGTTTGCGGAGGCCGCGCGTCAGCACTTCGGCGGGAGCCTAACCGGGAAGCTGGCCCTGACAGCCGGCCTTGGGGGCATGGGCGGTGCCCAGCCGCTCGCGGTCACCATGAACGGCGGCGTCGTCATCGCCGTGGAAGTCGATGAGGAGCGTATCAAACGACGCCTTGCGACGAAGTACTGCGACGTCATGGCGCGCAGCATCGACGAGGCAGTGGCCCTCGCCCGTAGAGCCCTGGAGAGGCGAGAAGCACTCTCCATAGCTCTTCTCGGGAACGCCGCGGAAACCCACCCGGAGTTCGTGCGTCGTGGCGTAATCCCCGATATCGTGACCGACCAAACCTCCGCCCACGACCCATTGGGCGGATACATCCCAGCCGGCCTTTCCGTGTTGGACGCTGCCGACCTGCGCAAGGCCGATCCCAGGCAGTACATCGATCGTGCCATGAGGTCCATGGCCACGCAAGTGGAAGCCATGCTCGAAATGAGGCGTCGCGGCGCCGTGGTCTTCGACTACGGGAACAACCTGCGACAGCAGGCGTTCAACGCCGGGGTGAAAGAGGCGTTCAGCTACCCCGGGTTCGTACCCGCCTACATACGTCCACTCTTCTGTGAGGGCAAAGGGCCGTTCAGATGGGTGGCGCTGTCGGGGGATCCCGAGGACATCTACAAGACTGATGAAGTGGTGCTGAGGGAGTTTCCCGAGAACGAGAGGCTTGCGCGTTGGATCAGTATGGCCCGCGAGAAGGTCCAGTTCCAGGGGCTGCCGGCCAGGATATGCTGGCTGGGCTACGGTGAGAGGGCGAGGTTCGGCAAGGCCATAAACGAACTCGTCCGCCGTGGCGAGATTTCCGCTCCCATCGTGATCGGCCGCGACCACCTCGACACCGGGTCGGTGGCCTCGCCCAACCGTGAAACCGAGGGCATGCGGGACGGCAGCGACGCCATCGCGGACTGGCCGATCCTGAACGCTCTCCTCAACGCCGTCTCGGGCGCATCCTGGGTGTCGGTCCATCACGGCGGCGGCGTGGGCATCGGCTATTCCATTCATGCCGGAATGGTGGTGGTGGCCGACGGCACCGAAGACGCTGACTGGCGGCTCGAGCACGTGCTCACGACGGATCCCGGCTCAGGCGTCATCCGCCATGCTGACGCCGGCTACGAGAAGGCCATCGAGACCGCGCGCAAGCACGGTATCAAGATACCCATGCTTCGGGAGGAACGATCCTGAAACGGCCTGGCTGCCAGCTTCTCTTCGGGGGAATGGATGGCCTCGGACCAACCCCAAGGGTGTATGTGTCTTGTGTGTCCTTGATGTGCGAGGGACTGGTGCCGGCGCGAAGATGCGTCGTCCCCGGCGACCATGGTGATGATTGGCATTGCTTTCCTCAGCGTGCTATGGTACAATTCAAACATGTGGGGGAGCCGGGAATGCTACCGGCACAGTCTTCGAAAGCACACACAAGCACACACGACACTCCGATTACGGGCCGCCAACGAAGCTGTCGATGCAGGCGCTAATGTAAGTGTTGCCATAAGGGGCGTGTTCCCCTGGTGTTTCCGCAGGCAGCGGCAGGCTCCCCGAAGCCGCAGCAGGGCGAGGTCGGAAACGTGACCCCGGAAAGGTTCAACCCAGAGAGAATCCTTACG
>JBLNDA010000024.1:0-4538 GCA_050261175.1 Clostridia bacterium | reverse complement strand
TATCTATGGGTGGATCGACGTCAACCGCAACGGCATGATCGATGATGGTGACTACTACGGACGCACCCCGGGGAGGATCACATCGAACGGAGACACGGTCACCGGCGCAGACCTGACCGTGCGGATCAACTCCGGGTCAGCGCCGTCGGCGGGGTTGGCCGGTTCCGCCGGATCGCGATCAGTCTCTGGCTCTGGGGGGACGGGGGCGGCAGCGGGGCCGGAGGCTCCAAGCCCCGTCAAGCTCGTGCCGAGGAGCTCCGGCGTCTCCAGCGCAAGGAAGGAAGGGTGATTCCCGTGCTGGCTTTGGTGAATCTCCGACGCGTTCGCACTCGGGCAGGGATGGAGCACAGGCCGTGCGCTCGACGTTTCTGGCGCAGCGCCTTTCCGCGCGGCGGCTCCGAAACGGGTGTTGGCGGCAGCGGGGCTGACGCCAACAGGGCCGGCGGCAGTAGCGCCGGCGGCGGCGCCAGCGGCGGGCGAGCCGCTCGCGAAGTTCGTGAGGCGAGGGCCCCTTGGGGCCAGTTCGTCGTGGGCATGGTGATGGTCATGCTGGTTTCGGCGCTTTTCTCAGGTTGTTCCGCGAGGGCTTTCGAAAGCCTCAAGACCCAGGTGGGCGTAAGCGAGATCCGCGTGGACGGCCGCACCTTCAAAGTGTTCACCCTCGCGGCCTTGAACACGGGCGAAGACCCAATCAAGCTTGAGTTCTCCAGCGGTCTGCAGGTCGATTTCGTCGTGACGACCAAAGGCGGCGCTGAGGTGTGGCGCTGGTCCGCCGGCAAGGCGGCCATCATGATGCTCACCCAACGCGAGATCGCTCCTGGCGAGCTCGCAGTCCACTCAGTCGTCTGGGATGGGGCGAGCTCGACTGGTGCTTCGTTGCCGCCAGGCGAGTACGAGGTTTACGCGGAGATCCTCACCAAGCCCAAGCTGGTCGCGGCCAAGGCGCCGTTCACGCTGGCGGGCCGCTAGAGCTCCCGGCCGTCGCCGGCCGGCCCGTGCTGAGCCCAGTGCTGAACCGCCAGATGCGCCTGAGGACTCGACGTTGTCACCCGGGGCCCGGCGCCTCCACGCCGCCGGGCCCGCACTCGCGTCCGGATCCCGAAATGACGCGACATTCCACGTACGAACCCTGCAGGACTCCCAGTATCCTTAGCGAATAGAAAACCCGAGAAAAAAAGAGCCGGGGCAGGGCGCCCAGACGCACTCGGGGCGCCCTGCGCGACACTCCAGTCACACGCAGCCCTGTTCACGCAAAACCCACAAGACGGCGCGTTATCGCGCCACAAGCGTCTCCTCTCCACAGACCGACTCGTCACGTCAACTCATAACCGCCGGCGAACCTTGGGAGTCCCCAGGACAGTCGCGGGGGAAGTGGTGTGAATTGCCTGTCGTAGTGACTGACCGTCTTTGTCGCACGTATCTCCGCATAGGGAGGCTTTCGCCGGGACAGCCCGCAGAAGTTGAGGCGCTCAAGGACGTCAGTCTGACGATAGAACACGGGGAGCTGTTCGGCCTGCTCGGCCCGAATGGAGCGGGCAAGACCACCTTCACGAAAGTGCTGTCCACGCTCCTCTTGCCCAGCGCGGGTAAAGCCTTCGTGCTCGGCCACAACGTCGCGACCGAGTACAAGCGAATCAGGCCGCGCATAGGCCTCGTCCTTGGCGGCGAGAGAGGGCTGTACTGGCGGCTCAATGCCTGGGACAACCTGCAGTACTTCGCCGACCTCTACCACGTGCCGCCGCCCGTGGCGAAGAGGCGCATATCGGAGCTCCTGGAGATGGTCGGCCTAAGCGGGCGGGCCCACGACCTCGTGGAGACGTACTCCCGCGGCATGAAGCAACGGCTGCACATAGCCCGCAGCCTTGTCGCCGACCCCGAGTTCCTCATAATGGACGAACCCACCATCGGCCTCGACCCTGTGGCCGCCCGCGCAGTGAGGAACCTGCTCAAAGAACTCCGCTCGAGGGGGAAAACGATTCTCCTGACGACTCACTACATGTACGAGGCGGAGGAGCTCTGCCAGCGCGTCGCCATCCTTCATCGCGGTAGAGTCCTTAAGGTCGCCTCGCCCGAGGAGTTCAAGGAGGTGGTCGCGGGAGGGTGTACGGTCGAAATCCAGGCCAGGCACATCACCCAGGATCACCTCAAAGGGCTGAGGCAAGAACCGGGCGTTGAGGTGGTCGCGGAACAAAGCAACGACAGCGAGGACGACGTGCGCACCTTGGTCGTTCACGGGACGAACGTCAGAAACAGGATCGACGGCATACTGAGGGCCATCGCCGGGGCGGAGGTCCTGGTCTTCAGGGTGAAGGAGCCGAGCCTGGAAGAAGCTTACGTGAAGATGGTGGGAGGAGACGCACTCAAGACATGAGCGTGCGAAACATCCTCAGGGTGATGAAGACGGCCTACCGCTGTCAGGTGCAAGAGTTCGTCTTGCGTCCTCACTATTTCTACATCACGGTCGGACAGCCCGTGTTCTTCATGGCTCTCAGCGTCTTCCTGTTCAGGCACGCCGGGCGCGAAAACCTCGTGCCCTCTTCAGTCATCGGCGCGGGGATCATCGGCATCTGGAACGCCAACCTTTTCAGCTCAGGGATGATCGTGGAGCGCGAGCGGCGCGACGGCACGCTCCTGTTCCTCGTTGCGAGCCCCACAGACGCGATATGGGTTCTTCTCGGTAGAAGTCTTGCCAATTCCACCGTCTCGGCTTGCTCAGTCGTGATCGCTCTCCTCCTTGCCTCGGGCATTGCCCGGCGGACCATGCCCGTTACCGACTACACCCTCCTCATCGTGAGTCTCCTGATGACGGTGGCGGCCGTCACGGCGCTCGGGCTGCTGGCCGGCTGCGCCTTCGTGTGGTTCCGGCAGGCGCTGCGTGTGGTCGGCTTGATTAACTGGCCGGCGTACATCCTCTCGGGCGTCATGTTCCCGGTCTCGTATCTTCCGGCCGCGCTGAGGATGGTCAGCTACATCCTCGCTCCCACATGGGGGCTCATGGGCTTGAGGGCCTCCTTCGGGGTCGCCGAAAGGATGAGCCCCGTAACGATCGCGGCAAGCCTCGGCCTCCTGACCTGTGCGTACACGTGCGTCGCGTACCGGTCGTACAGGCTGGTCCTCGATAGAATTCGAGCTGAAGGACGGTTGGCCGAATGGTGAGGTTCTTGACTCCTTTTCTCGCCAGCGTGAGGGTGTCGTTCAAGATGTTCCTGGTGGACACGCCACTGCGCTTCTATCTCGGGACAGAGATTCCGCAATTGCTCATGAGGGCGGGCTTTTTCATGCTGGCGGCGACGTACGCGGGCGGAGCGGCCCTCGGGCAGTTCGCTCTCATAGGCAACGCCGTCCAGGCAATCGCTGTCGCGATCATGGTCCCGATCTCAAACATGGTGTACATAGAGCGCACCAGCGGCAACCTGACCCTCGTGATGGTTACGCCGGCGAGCAAGGTCATGACCATTCTCGGCCGGGAAGGGGCGTCTTTCGTCGAAGGCATCGTAACCACGTTCGTGGTGCTCTTCGTGATCGGCCCGGTGGCTGGCGTGTCCTCATCCGTGCTGGTCGGCGCGTTGCGCGCCTTGCCCGTGTTGCTCCTGATCTCCGCGTCCGTGGCGGGGCTGGCCCTCGCGGTCGCGTGCGTCTCGTTCACGGCGAGGGTGGAGGTCGTCTTGGCCAACGCCGCCAGCAGCCTCCTGATGGTTCTAGCCGGCGTGAACGTGCCCATGGAGGCCCTTCCGAGAGCCCTCGGCGTTATCGGCAGGTGCTTGCCTGTTACCAACGGCTTGCTGGCCTTTCGAGCGATCGCGGCTGGGGCCGCCTATGCCGACGTCGTGCCGCACCTGCTCGCGGAGGCCAGGGTCGGCGCCGCATACCTGTTCGCCGGGGTCGCCCTCTTCTCGCTGCAACTCTCACGGGCGCGACGCCACGGCGTGGAGTTCTCGTGACCTGGTGTTTGCGCCCGAGCGACGCGAGGGGCGCGAAACGGTGACGGGAACCGAATTGAGCGGAGGCCTGGCATGGCCAGGCCTCCGTGGACCGCTTTCGTGGGCTCCCTCCGTGGAGTGCCTCCGTGGGTTGGATCCCGACCGGAGGGTGTGTTCCTATCGTACCACGATGCTGACGATCTTCCCGGGAGCGTACATCTCTTTCACGATCTGCTTGCCGGCGATGTGGCGCGGCACCGTGCCCGCTTCCCGGGCCGTGGCGAGGACCTCCTCCTCCGGCGCGTCCCGGCGCACCTGGATGGTGCCTCTGAGCTTGCCGTTGACCTGGACGGGCACGGTCACGAGGTCTTCCTCAGTCTTGGAGGGATCGTACTCCGGCCATTTCGCCGCGAACACGCTTTCCTCGTGACCGAGCTGGCGCCAGAGCTCCTCGGCGATGTGCGGCGCAAACGGCGCGAGAAGCCGCACGAGGGTGTCGAGGCTCTCGCCGTCGACGGCGCCGGTGTCGCTCGCCCAGTCGTTGAGGAAGTTGACGTACGACATCAACGCGCTGACCGCCGTGTTGAGCTTGAACGCCTCGAGCCGCTGGGTGACTTC
>JBLNDA010000023.1:0-22545 GCA_050261175.1 Clostridia bacterium | reverse complement strand
GACCATCAACACAAGTGAGGCCGAATGCGGCGACGCGAAGTCCCTCCGCGAGCTGTCCCTTTGGAACGCGTGGCGCGCGGCTAAGGTCACCGAACTCGTCACTGCCCTTGTCCGGGAGATCGAAACTAAGCGCCCCGGGGTCCTGGTATCCGCGGCGGTCGCCCCCACAGGCGCCCCTGACGGTCCGTATCCCGGCCTCCTGCAGGATTGGCCCCAGTGGGTACGTTCCGGCATCCTGGATTTCGTGGTTCCCATGACCTATACCTCGAGGCCCGAGGAGCTTCGAGGGCTCGCCCGATGGACCGCGCTCTTGCTGGGCCAGACCAGCCCACCCGCCTGCGGCGTGCAGATGTGGAAGCGCGACTCACCGGGTGATGTCGTGCGGCAGCTTGAGATCCTGAGGGAGGAGGGAGCTGCCGGAGCGGTCCTCTTTTCCCAATCATATCTCAGCGCTGATGTGGCCTCAGCCGTGAGGTCCTTTCTCGTTTCGCAGGGTGGCGGCGGCGCCGCGGAGGGCGGGCAGGGCCCCACCCCCGCTGCCGCCGGGAACCGCGGGTCGCTTCAGGCGTCACCACCTATGACGGTGGTTCCGTTCGCGAGCCTGCCGCCTCGTGTCGACGGCGACCTTTCCGACGGGGCCTGGCTCAAGGCCGCTCCCGTCAGCTTGTGTCACGACGTAATGAAGCCGGGGCGCACGTGGCCTGCGGAGTACCCGCAGGTGAGGATCGTTCACGACGCAAACGGGCTATACCTTGCGTTTACTGCCGTCCTCTCCGGGTCGCCGCCCCACAGCAGCGGGCGACCGGTGGTCACCCGGGACGGGCCCGTGTTCTATGACGATTCGTTTGAGATCTTTCTCGATCCGACTTCCTCGGAAAGCCTCTTCTACCATTTCGCGTTCAACTTTCTGGGGACGCGCTACGACGCGACCAGGCTCAGAGGGCCTTCGTGGGACCACGACTGGGAGGCCGCATGTAGGGTTGAGAACGGCATCTGGCTCTCGGAGGTTTTCATACCCTTCGAAGCCTTCGGAAGGTACCCGGATCACTGCGAGGAGTGGCGGTTCAACGTCTGCGCGAATTCGCCCAACGCTTCGCCTGATGCGGGCAGGTTCATGAGCTGGGCCCCGCTTCCCGGCATTTATGCGGCCCCACGTTACTTCGGCAAGATGAAGATAGAGTAACGCAATGTGATGCCACGGTTTACACTATTACCTTTGGATACATGAACGCGCTTACCGTGGTCACGACCAAGCTCGCGAGAACCAGGACACAGATGTCCAGAGGCACGCGCGTGAGGTCCCTCCTGTCTCCATGGTCGCCCCCGTGAAATGAGCGAAAGCGTCTTCAAGAGTGGCGTCGTCTCGGCCAACTTGCCTTTTCAACTCTTCCGAGGTCCCTATGGCCGAGATCTTTCCCAGATGCATGATGGCAAGCCTGTCACACACGCTTTCCACTTCGTCCATGTAATGCGTCGTGACGAGGATCGTTGTGTTGTAGCTTGCTCGGAGGCTCTTGACATGATCCCACACGTTGCGACGTGCCACGGGGTCAAGCCCCACCGTTGGCTCGTCCAAGAAGAGCACTCTGGGGTGATGAAGCATTGCCTGCCCGATTTCGAGCCTTCTGATCATTCCGCCTGAATAGGTCTTCACAAGGGAATTGGCGGCGTGCTCGAGATCGAGCAACGACAACATCTCCCGGATACGTTCGTGGCACTCCTTCGAAGGTACATCGTAAAGCCGCGCAAAGAAAAGCAGGTTTTCGTAGCCGGTCAGCGCTCCGTCAACAGAAAGCATTTGGGGGACGTATCCAATGAGCCGTCGGACCTCTCGGTCCTCCCGGAGTATGTCGTACCCCCCAATCACGCCCCGACCGGACGTAGGCCTGAGAAGGGTGGTGAGCATTCTGATGGTTGTGGTCTTGCCAGCGCCGTTCGGGCCTACTAGTCCGAATACTTCGCCCGGATCCACGTCAAACGTTATGCCGTCCACCGCTTTATGAGGTCCGAAACTCCTGGCCAGGTCCACAACCTCAATCATTTTCCTCATGTGCTTTCGTCTCGCTTTCCCTGCCTTCATGGTATGCAACCTTTTGTACCAGCCTTGCAAGGGTCCTTCTCTCGTCAGGATCGAGAGGCTTAAGAAGAGAAATGAGCACGTTGAGCCTGACTAAGTCCAATTCATCCAGACAAGCCCTTCCGGCAGGTGTGAGCCTCAACGTGACAATGCGCTGGTCGGCCTCGCTCCTCTCTCTGCTTAAGAGGCCCGCTTTCTCAAGTCTTCTCGTCGCGACGGTCGCGGCTCCAGGAGTGATGCCCAATTCAGACGCGAGCTCAGAGACGGTGATCGAGCCCTTCCTCGCAACCCTTCTCAAAAGGAAATGCTGCTCGAAGGTGCGGTCACCTTTGTAAACCGACCGGGAACAACGTTTCCACAGCCGCCAAAGATCCCACAAAGCATGCGCGGCTTCGCGGGCTGAGGAGTCGGTGCCCGCCGCGGCATTCGGAGCATCGCGCTCTTGGTTTGGCGTCTTCTCCACACGGCTCGCCTCCCCGGCTTACCTTCGCGAACAACACTTTAACTATAAAGTGTTTTAAGCATAAATTCAATAGAGAGGCGATCGTCTTCCGGTGGGTCCACGCGCAGAGCAGCCTGCTCAAGACTGTCCATAGGAGGCTGCGTACCCAAGATTGCATGCCCATGCGTACGACGGGTATCTCCACGGACACGGGAGGGAGGCCCGGGGTTGCGAGCTTGGTGTGGCGCTCAAAACGCGGGCCCTAGCTTGCAGTGTGCTGGTTATCGGTTGCGTGCCTCTTGGACCTCGAGATACAGTCGAGAATGGCCAGCCGAAGCGCCGCAGGTCCCAGCACGGAACAATGGATCTTCTGGTCGGGGAGACCGCCGAGGGCCTTGATGATATCGTCGTCAGAGATCTGGTAGGCTTCCTCGAGAGTCTTGCCCATGGCAAGCTCGGTGGTTACACTGCTGGTTCCGATAGCTGCGGGACATCCACACAGCTTGAACTTGACGTCCACCAATCTCCTGTCCTTGACCTTGATAAACATCTTAAGATAGTCGCCACATGTTGGGTCGCCGATCGTCCCGACCCCGTCAGCGTCCGGTATCTCACCCACGTTTCTAGGATTGACAAAGTGCTCCAGGACCTTCTCGTTGTAAAACATGCTATAGCTCATCCCCGTCTCTGACCCTCCGGATATGGTCGCGTACGTGTGCAAAGCAGCAGCACATCAGAATTGAAAGGAAGAACCGACGCTTCCCAGCATGAACTTTTGCCCTAGCAAGCGCGCCATTTCCGCGCAGGCTGTAAACCCCGTGCAGTGAAGAGGGACCACGTTTTCCACCCCGAGTTCAATGAGTTTCTGGATAGTAAGGTGAAGCCGGCTCATGGTGGCCTTTTCGAGGGGCATACCAGCGATCACAGCGTGTACTTCTTCCGTTGCGCAAAGCTTCTGCATGTGCCTAATGGTGTTGATGACACCAACGTGGCTGCAGCCCAAGACGAGGAAAGGAAATCAAGTTATCGACGAGGACGGTCACCTTGACTCGAGCAGCTCCTGAACCCACCTCCACCAGCTCCTCGCAGCCTAATCCATCTTTCCAGGGTCCCGAGCGCGCAGTGGCCTATTTGAGGCAAGACGAGACCTCCGTCCAAAGTTCTCGCATCGCCTTTGAGGCCTTTCCTTCCGTGTGATTGGCGCTGTCCAGAGGCGTCACCGCGGGCATCCCTTTTGCCAGGGCATTGACCACTTCTTCGTCGAACGGGACCTTTCCTGCGACTCGTATCCCCTTGTCCCGGCAATAACGCTCGATCTCTTCGGCCTTCCTCTCATCGAGATCGTATTTGTTGACGCAGACCATCGCGTCGACGTCAAAGTGCCTTGCGAGCTCAAGAATCCTCTCCATGTCGTGCGAGCCGGCAACCGTGGGTTCGGTGACGATGAGGGCCAGGTCCACCCCTGATATGGATGATATCACCGGGCAGCCTATCCCGGGCGGTCCATCCGTGATGATATAGTCCAATCCCCGATCCTCCGCTATGGACCGGGCCTCACGCCGCACCTGGGTTACCAGCTTCCCGGAGTTCTCCTCGGCCACTCCAAGCCCGGCGTGAACGAGAGGCCCGTAAGGTGTGTCTGAGATGAACCAATGGCCTGAGAGGTTATCCGTCGTGGTTATCGCTCCCTGGGGACAAGCATGGGAGCATACGGCGCATCCTTCGCATGAGATGGGATCGATCTGAACCGCGCTCTGAAGCATGTTCTTGCGGCGGCCCTTACCCACGCTGATGGCGGCGAACCGGCAGACATTCACACAAATGCCGCACCCGTTGCACCTTTCGCGGTCGAGCACAGCCTTTTTCGAGCCGTAGAACTCCTTGGTCTCGCGCACCGTGGGCCTGAGAAGAAGGTGCAGATCAGCCGCATCCACATCGCAATCAGCCAGAACCTTATTCTCTGCCAACACCGCAAACGCTCCGACCAGGGAGGTTTTGCCTGTGCCTCCTTTGCCGCTTATAACCAGTAATTCTTTCACATTCACGTCATCCCTTCGGCTCCAACTCACTCGACTCCAGCTCACGCCCGCGCGAGATGTCCGCGCCACGAGCTTCACTCCGCGCCCGTGCAGCTGCCGGAAGATCACTCCCTGAGACACAAAGCGCAGAACGCCCTCGGGATCGACTACGACAGTCCCCGAAAAAGGTCTACATCGGTGGTTCATTCGGCTTTGGCTCACTCAGCTCTCGTTAGGGCACGAATCCTTCGCCAGAGCCCCCGGAAAACCTCTTGTAGCTCGGGGAACTCCTCCACGAGCCGCCCTCCCTTGGCATAACACGCCGCGTATCTTCGGTCAAAGGGGATCTCCAGTAACACGGGTATCTTCTCGCGCCTGCAATGTGTCAGGAGGTCCTTGTTGCCGAGTCCAGAACGGTTGATCACCACTCCGAAGGGAACGTCCAGTTCTTTCACCATGTCGATGGCCAAAATGAGGTCGTTGAGGCCGAATGGCGTGGGCTCAGTGACGAGCACGCAGAAGTTGCTGTCCTTGACGGACGCCACCACAGGACACGACGTGCCGGGCGGAGCATCTACGATGACCGCTTTCGGCCGAGCGCCGTCGATCCTGGCTTTCACCGCCCTCACTACCGGGGGAGCCAGAGGATTGCCCACGTTCACTCTTCCCTGGATGAATTCGATACGCCCTGCGCGCCCGCTCTCGACGACACCTATCGCCCGCGGCTCTTCCGATATGGCGCCTTGCGGGCAGAACCGGCTGCATCCTCCGCACCCGTGGCATAGCTCGGGGAAAACCATTACCTGGGTGCCGATGGCGATGATCGCATTGAAAGCGCAGACCTCACGGCACGTGCCACACCCGTTACAGATGGTCCGGTCAACGACTGGCACAGGCAGGGTGACCGTTTCCGAGACATCGATTGAGGGGCGAAGGAACAAGTGGACGTTCGGTGCCTCAACATCGCAATCCACGAGTTGAACGGGCATGTCCCTTTCGAGGGTCAAGGCCAGGTTCACCGCTATGGTGGTCTTGCCGGTTCCACCCTTTCCACTTGCTATTGCTATAACCATCAGCCGTCGCCACCGTTCATCCCCGCCGTCCCGATTGCGCCGCGGAACCAGTCAGTCTTCAAGCGCCATCGCGCCAAGGGGACACTCTTCGACGCATGCCCCGCAACTCGTGCACTTCGCCGGGTCGATATGGGCAACTTCTTTCACAGAGATAGCGTCCGCGGGGCACGTCTCTTCGCAAGTGCCACACCCGGTACATGCTTCCTCGTCAACCACCGCCGCCATGTCCTATCCCTCAAGCTTTCTTTGCTCTGCGCCGGTCGGCTCGTCACCGGCTGTGTTCTCCGCGGTTCTCCTCGTGTCCGTGGGCTCCGTCGTGGTGTTCGTGGTGCTTGTCGTGACGGTCACATGCCTGGGAACGGTTGCCGTGTTCGCACAGGCTTTCCCCAGCTTCGAGCGAACCCGCGAGGTAAGTATCGACCACCTCATTTACGAGCCCCGAAACCCCCGTCACGGTCTGGATGTTCCTCTCAGTAAAGAGCCCCTGTGCCCTCGGGCCCATCCCGCCAGCGATAATGCATGAGACCCCGAGTTTCGAAAGGTATTCTGGCAGAAACCCCGGTTCATGCCCCGGGTTGGGGATTACGACCTTGTTGGTCGCCTTTCCGTTGTCGTCAACTGTGACTATGGTGTATTCGGGGCATCGCCCGAAATGTGCGGCAACCACAAGACCGTCCGTTGCCACCGCGATCTTCACTATTCTTGCGACCTCCTCAAATACGGCGCCGTGAATGTGCGGCGCCACAAGTTTTCACCGCTATCCCTCATGGTGTTGGGGGTGCCGGTGCTTGCGCGACGGGGTGTCGAGGATTCGGCGCGCCCGCCCGCCAAGTTCCGGCTAGGCACGCTGCGGGCGCACAGTCTCCGGAGGGCAATACCGGCAACTCCTCCCATACCCTCGCTCAGCGGACACTCAGCAGGCGCCTCACTCAGCCGATGGGCCCCATCCCGAAATGCGAGCCTACCGTGGCTCCCGATAGCGCGTTAAGCTTGCCCTCCTTGTATGCCTTGAGGGCCTCACGCACTGTCCCCGAGGTCATGGTGTAAACCTCGATTCCCGCTCCCTGCAAAGCGCGTGCGGCGTTAGGACCCACGTTCCCCGTGATGACGGCGTTGACCTTGCGGTCCGCGAGAGACTGGGCGCTTTCGATGCCCGCGCCGCCCGACGCCATCAGGCTCTGATTGGTGACAGCCTCGAACTCCTCGGTATCCAGGTCGATGATAACGAAGTACTGACACCTTCCGAAACGCGGATCTATGGCCGAATCCAAGTCCCTGCCTTGAGCGGTGACTGTCAATCTCACTTTACCATCCCTCTCTTACGATGGTCGGTTACTGTCGGCATGGTTCGGCGTTAGCTTCGGGAAAGAGGAGCGGGTTGGGGGGTGCCCGCCTCCTCTCTCCCTCAGCGCGTGGGAGTAGCGGGTAACGTATGAAGTAGCTGGTCTCTTCGTCTGAATTGAGCTGATGAAGCAAGCTACCTCTCTTCTTCGGGCTTGCCCTTCTCAGGGCGAGACAGGTCCTCGAGGCGCTCTTCAACCGCCTTGAGCTCTTCCTTCAGGAGCTCCGCTTGTTCCTTCAGAAACGCGGTCTCCTCTTGGACCGCGGCCTTGGCTGCCTCCTCCGGATTCCGTCCCGTGTATGTCATTCCCGCAACGGGAGCGCCATAGAACGCTGGATAGGGTGCAGCGGGCGCGGGCCAGTATCCTGGCGCCACCCAGCCAGGGTAACCGAATCGCGCCCAGCCCGGCAGGCGGGTTGCGTAGTACGTCCGTCTCCAACCCCTGCCGCGGCCGAACTCGGCTCCCAAGCCGAAATAGGGTCTGCGCCAGAACCCCGCGCCCCTAAGGCCAGCTGGATTCATGTATCCGGGGACGGGGTACCCGGCACAGTAGCCTGCGGCCCTTCCTGTCGTCGGGCCCAGACCCGCAGGGCCTGTTCCATCGCCTCCTGGCATCTTCCACACCTCCTTTCGCCTTGCTCTGTTACTACCTTTGTTACCACCATCTTCTACGACCTCTTGCGCCAGCCCGTCCTCTTCCCCACATGCCAAGGCCTCGTCCGAGGCCCGCGCCGAACCTTGCCACCGGCCAGAGCCTGCGCCAGAATCTTACCGGGTCCATGTACCCAGGCACCGGAAACCCTGCACAGTACCGGGCAGCCCTCCCGGTCATCGGACCGAGGCCCACCGGCCCCGTCCCATCGCCTCGCGGCATGGCTTATACCCCTTTTCGGCTCGACGCCTCTTGTTTTGGTTCACAGTCCTCACAGTAGCCAAAGATCCCTATGGACCTGCTAGCGACCTGGAAGTTCTGAGCCTCGGCAACGACTTCCACGAAATCCTCAGTTGGATCCCTTCGCCCGGGCGGTCCGATGGATCTCTTCGGCGGTCAGGTGCCCGCCCGGACGGCTTTTCAACGTCTCCAGCACGGTCCGACGCTTAGGCGTGATCCGGAAACTCTCGTCAGCCGGTTTTCTTTGCACGTGTTGCGGAACGCTCCCTGTCACCTTCGTGCCCCCTGGTTGCGCGTGGGTAATGGTCATAAGCTCATTATCAGTATACCCACCATTCTGGGCATATGTCAATAACTGAGGCATGAAAAACACCCCAGGCCTGCCAACCTGGGGTATATCTGCCGCGGCCACGGTAGAAGTCGGCGTTTCCGTCCGGAGAACCACTGACCCCGACAAGACCCAGCTCTAGAAGCATCCCGAGGAGCTTGGACACGTCAGACAGGCTCGAGAGAGACATCCTGAAGGATTATCGATATCCTTTGTAGAGAATATTTACAAACCCTGTTCGTAGGTATAAGATGTGGCCAGGCGGTGTTGACGAGCCGGGGGAGGTGCCTCACTTGGTCGTCAATGATGATGTGCCGGTCTACACCATAGGGGTCATTGCTGATCTCCTTCGTGTTCACCCGGAGACTCTCAGGATCTGGGAGCGACAGAAGCTCGTGAAACCGGCCCGCAGGAAGGGACATCGCCTGTACTCCGCAAATGATGTCAGGCGACTTAGGTTCATTAGGTACCTCACTGAGCACAAGGACCTCAACCTCGCCGGTGTCAAGCAGGTTGTGGAGATGTATCCATGCTGGTGGCTGGACAACTGCCCAGGCGGGACACGGACAGAGCCTGGGATTCGCACCAAGGCTTGCTGGAGAGAGGAAGGCACCTATTGCCACGCGGTGCTTGACAAGGCCGACCTGTGCTCCGGCTGCCCCATATACCAGAACCGGGCACGATGCGAGTCCTGCGCGAGGCTTCAGAGGGATTCGTGAGGCTCGCACCTTGTCTCATCCCGCATTCGCAGGCGGGAGGGGGCAAGTTCATTATGTTATGGAAGGGACAGGAGGATGGCTCCATGAGTAGAACTGGCAACACCGGCCGAACGGAGGAGGACCGCAAGCTGGAGACAGGGTGCCAAGGAACCTGCACGACGGAGAACTGCGGTTCGTGCCAGGCTGCAACTAACGGCACATGCCCGCTGGAACGCGAGAGAGAGCAGGAGGACAAGGCGCATCCGGACAAGGCGAAATCCGCCATTGAAAAGCTTCCCCAGAGCCAGTTCAACAACATCCGCCACGTTGTGGCGGTAATGAGCGGCAAGGGCGGCGTCGGAAAATCATCTGTCACGGCGCTTCTCGCCACGGCCTTCGCGAGGCATGGCTACAGGACCGGCGTGCTCGACGCCGATATAACCGGGCCTAGCATCCCAAAAATGTTTGGTATCAAGAAGCATACCGACAGCCTCGAGTTTGGGTTGCTCCCGGTTCAAAGCGAGACTTTGAGAATACCTGTGATGTCAATCAACCTGCTCCTTCCGCACGAGGACGACCCCGTCATATGGCGCGGACCGATAATCGCGAACGTCGTGAAGCAGTTCTGGACGGACGTCGTCTGGGGAGACCTCGACTTCCTGTTTGTGGATCTTCCGCCGGGCACCGGGGACGCGCCCCTCACCGTTATGCAATCGCTGCCCCTTGACGGGATAGTGATAGTTTCCTCGCCTCAGGACCTTGCCGTCATGGTCGTGAAGAAAGCCATCAAGATGGCAAGGATCTTGAAGACCCATGTCTTGGGCCTCGTCGAGAACATGAGCTATGTCATGTGCCCGCACTGCGGGACTAAGCATGAGGTTTTCGGTCCGAGCAAGGGTCAGGCCGTAGCAGAGGCTACGGACATACCCCTCCTTGCCACGTTGCCGCTCGATCCGAAGCTTTCCGGGCTGTGCGACAGGGGGCGGGTTGAAGACTACGAGCCAGGCGCTTTTGTCTGCGTTGTAGATTTCATCGTGAAGCTCGTGGACCACATGGAGAAGCTCAAGGCAAAGGAGGCTGAGGCACAAGTCTAGGCACAAGTGCAGGGGCAGTCATTCAGCAGGGCGTCCAGCATGGGAGGCTCGTCGCCGCGGCTGAGACGAACGTCATCGTTACGCTCGCGGGAATGCTGTGCCACGGGGACAAGGTGGGATCTTCCCTCAAGGTCTGGTCCACCGTGATGACGGCATGCCAGGCGGCTTTGCTTGCGGTAAGCGGCGGAGCGGTCCCTACCGAAAACGGCCTCGTGGGGCCGGACCTCGAGAAGACCCTCTTTCCTCTGATGTCCTCGTTTGCCATCCTGTTCTTCTCCTCGTGACGCATCCCACTTGTGTTCAGCAAACCTTCGGCTCGGGGTGTCGCCTCCTCGATTTGCGTCTCTCGTGAGATGCAGGAACACCGAGTATAAACTTGCTTACTTCAGGCAAAAGTGATAATGAGCGCCTAATAGCGCTAGCACATGGTAGCTCTCATACGGAAGGACTAAGGCGAGAGTTGCGGCGGTCTTTCGCGAGAGGAGGTGGGCGGATCGTGCTGAGGGTGCTCCGGCGACTTCTCTTCCGACGAATAGCTCGCGCGCATGGTTTCAGACGAGCCGAGACAGGCTCTGTTGAGGTGCGGATATCTCCCGAGCTTTCTGTCAACCGGGAGAGGATCAAAGCTGCCTTCGGAGATAGCGCGGACTTGGTCCTCCGAGAGCTTCGCACTGGTGCCCGGGGAAAGATCTCTGTTCTCGTCGTTCACATAGACGGCCTCGTAGACAAGAGACAACTCGCTGAGGCCGTGGTCGAGCAGATCGTCGACGTCGATCTGGAATGGGGTGATCCCAAACAGGCGTACGCGGACCTCAAGACCCGCCTTCTTTCCGCAAGCGGCGTCGAAGAAGTCGACTCGCTCGACGAATTCATCAACCATGTCGCCGGCGGGGACGGCGGGGTCTTGATCGATGGCGTCGGAAGGGGGCTGGTCTGCGACACACGTGGTTGGGAGCGAAGGGGCATAGAGGAGCCGACTACCGAAGCCACCGTGAGGGGATCCAAAGAAGGATTCGTGGAAACGCTGCGCATAAACACCAGCCTCCTGCGTCGCAGGATCATGGGGTCCCAGCTTCGGATCGAAGAGATGACGATCGGACGAATCACGAGGACGAGAGTTGCGATCGCGTACATTGCGGGAGTGGCCCACGATGAGATTGTGCAGGAGGTCAGAAATCGGCTCAGGAGGATCGACGTCGATGCCGTTCACGAGAGCGGCAACATCGAGGAATACATCGAGGACGCACCATTTTCTCCTTTCCCAACAATAGCGCGCACCGAGCGGCCGGATAGAGTCGCAGGGGCCCTGATCGACGGCAGGGTCGCGATTCTCACGGACGGCACCCCGTTTGTCCTGATTGTCCCGGCCACGTTCACCATGTTCCTTACCTCCAGCGAGGACTACTACGAGCGTTACTTCGTCGGGTCGGTGATAAGATTCCTCAGGATAGCTGCATTCTTCATCTCACTCACCCTGCCGTCACTCTATGTTGCTGTGACCACGTTCCACCACGAAATGCTGCCTACGCCTCTTGTGCTGAGCATCGCGGCTCAAAGGGAGGGGATACCGTTTCCCGCCGTGATAGAAGCCCTGGTGATGGAGTTTGTCTTTGAGACCCTGCGGGAGGCCGGAATCCGCTTGCCCCGGGTAGTTGGCCAAGCCGTCAGCATCATAGGGGCTCTCGTCATCGGCGACGCGGCCATACGGGCGGGTCTGGCTTCACCGGCCATGGTCATGGTGGTGGCGTTCACGGGGATCGCATCGTTCGCCACCCCGGTGTTCAGCCTCGCTGTCGCGGCACGCCTGCTGCGTTTCCTGATGACAGCTCTAGCCGGCGCATTCGGACTATTCGGCGTGGTTGCGGGGATGTTTGCCCTCCTGACTCACCTGACTTGTCTGCGGTCATTTGGAGTGCCGTATCTGGAGCCTCTTGCTCCAGTAGTACTATCCGACTTGAAGGATGCCTTGGTGCGAGTCCCCTGGTGGGCTTTGAGTAGCAGGCCTGAGTTCACTGGGAAGAAAGCTCCGATGAGGCAGGCACCTGGCCTTAGACCCAGGCCGCCTTCTCCTGAAGAGAAAGAGGTCCACCATCTGGAAGGCAGGGAGGGCGGAAAATGAGTAAGGTCGAAGGTGGGAAGATATCAGGAAGACAGCTTGCGGCGCTTCTCGTGTTGAGCCGGGTGGTGCCGATGACCGTAGGGTTTCCTATGATAACACAGGTTCGAGTACCGCAGGACACTTGGATTGCGAGCTTGCTCGGGACGCTCCTGTCTATACCCTTTGTGCTGCTTGTGGTACGCCTGGGATTGAGGTTTCCCGACAAGACCATCATCGAGTACAGCGAGCTGCTCTTGGGCAAGTACCTTGGGAAGCTTGTCGGGCTGATCCTGGTATGGTACTGGATTTCTGTGGTCGCTGATGTTGCGAGAGGGCTGGGAGATGCCTACACCATAGGCATCATGCCGGAGACCCCTATACTCGCTTTTATGATCGTGGCGGTCATTCTGGCAGCCAACACGGCCCGAAATGGTCTTGAGGTCGTCGGACGGATGGGCGAAAACAGCGTCTGGGTCGTTCTCTTCTTCCTGGCAGTTGTCCTCTTCCTTTCATACGATCAGATGCGGTTCAAGAACCTCGCCCCGGTTCTGGCGCGCGGATTCCGTCCGCTTGCAGCCCCGACAGGGACTGGTGTTTCCTTCTTCCTGCAATTCATCGTCCTGGGCATGGTCCTGCCCTATCTGAACCGGCCAGAGGACGCGGCGCGCTACTCTGTGTATGCGGTCCTGGCCAGTGGGCTGCTCATGACTTGGCTTGTAATCGTCCTGGTGGCAGTTTTCGGACCGACGGTGTCGGGTCTTGCAATGCCGGCTTTCAGCCTGAGCAGGATGATAAGCATCGCCAACTTCCTGGAGAGGATCGAGGCCGTTACAATGGGAGCCTGGACCCTGACCAGCGAGATCAAGCTCGCCCTCTTCTTGTGGGCGAGCGCCGTCGGGCTCGCGCAGGTATTCGGCGTTTCCCGTTTTCAGTCGTACGTGTACCCACTTGGAGCGATAGCTGTTGCGTTTGGCATCCTTTTCTTTGAGAGCAACCTCCATTTTCAACGCTTCCTCCAGTTCAAGAACCTGGGGGTCTATTCCTTCATCGTCATTGTGGGCACAATGGCCGTCCTGTATGTCGCCGCTCTCTTGCGAGGCAGGCCCCCCCTTGGCCCTCGTGTAAGGAGATGACTCCTATGCTGGGAAAACGAGCGATGAGAGCCGCTGCCCTTCTCCTCATCGCGACGACAATGGCCACCGCAACGGGATGCTGGAGCCGAAAGGAGATCGAGACCGTGGGGTTTGTCCTTGCAGGTGGCGTCGACGAAGCCCAGGAAGAAGGCAAGATCCAGCTCACGGTTCAGATAGCGAAACCCTTTGCCACAGGTGCTGGCGAGGGAGCCAGCGGAACTACTGAAGAGAAACCTTTCTGGGTTGTGAGCAGCACGGGATTTACGGTTTTCGAAGCCGCGCGGAACCTGTTCTCGCAATCGCCGCGGCGGCCGACCTGGGTACACAACCGATTCATCGTGATCGGTGAGGAGTTCGCGCGGAAAGGTATACGAGATGTTCTGGATTGGTTTGAGCGCAACGGAGAGTCCCGTCGTCGGGTGTGGATGGTGGCCGTCAAGGGCGCCAGGGCGTCAGACCTTTTGCAGGCCGAGTTTGAGCTCGAGCGAATGCCGGCGGAAGGAGCCATGGGCTTGCTACAGTCTGCTCGGACGGAACTATCGACAGTCGGCGAAGACATGCTGAACGATTTCCTGCAAAAGCTCGAAGGGGAAGGTATAGACCCCATCGCTACCCGCGCGGAGATCGTCCCCAGGCCGCAGGAATTGGACATTCGTGGGGAGCTGAAAAGGGAAACGATAGGCGGATCACTCAGACTAACTGGGGCAGCGGTCTTCAAGAACGATCAACTGGTCGGCTGGCTTAACAAGCCGGAGACCAGGGGGTTCAACTGGGTCACGGGCAAAGTGCAGAGGGGGATCATTGTCATTGAGAAGCCTGGTGAGGAAGGCAAGTTCATCGGGCTCGAGATCCTTCGGGCAAGAGGCGGGCTCAAACCTGAGGTCAGGAATGGCAAGGTCTCGGTTACAGTGAAGATTGAAGCTGAGGCGAATGTGGGCGATGTACAGGGTTTCATAGACCCACTCAGATCGCCGGAGCTATGGGATAGTATGGAGCGGAGGATGGCCACCGTGATCGAGAACGAGGTGCTGGCCGCGGTGGCCAAGGCGCAAGAGCTCGGCTCAGACATCTTCGGGTTCGGCGCTGAACTGAACCGAAGATACCCAAGGAAATGGGCCGACGAGTTCAGGGATCGGTGGGATGACGAATTTCGCGAAATCGATGTGGAGGTCGAGGTCAAGGCCAAACTGAGGAGGACGGGCATGATGCTCAGAAGCGCAAGGATTAAGGAGTAGGGCAGGAAACCGTCGGCCTTCTCCAGAGTCCAGCAGTATCGGCGGGAAGGGCTGCGGCAGAGGACTACTGGAAAAGGGCGCTCCTGTTTGCTTTGCAGACAGACAGCGGTTGTTACCTGAGCCGCGCGATCATGGCGCGGTGGCTGCGCCCGCCACGGAGGACCGCCGGGCGGCACGAACGGCTTCGCTCGGGAGGGGTCGCTGGTGTCACTTGTACTACTGGTGCTCGCATTCGTTGCTATAGTCGCCTATGAGGTGCCCGGGATTATCCGGCGAAGGGAACGCGGGGAACTCGTGCTGTTCCTCGTGCTCGTTCTCATCGGTTTTGCGGTGAGCTTCCTCCAGGCGATCAGAGTGCCGGTGCCCAACCCGGTCAGGGGGATCGAGTTCCTTACAGAAAAAGTGGCACGCCTCTTCGAATGACTACTGCGTCGTTGTCGTGGAATTCAGCGCAGTATGTCGATGCTCGGCCTCTTCTGTGTCTTTAGCCTCGGTTGGGGCAGCGCTGAAGACATCCCTGTCCTCGTCGAGGGAGCGGCGCGAGTTTTGTGCGGTTGAGCAGGTTTTCCGCGGCTGAGTGAGTCTTGTGCGGCTGATGCCGAGCGGGTTTCAGCGGGGTAGAGGTGGTCGTCGTCGCTATGATGAACATACTCGTAACCGACGGTGTAACAGAGGAAGGAATAGAGCTTCTTCGCACATGCGCCCACGTCAAGTCGGGCGGCTGGGAAAGAGGAAGATTCATGGGAACGGAGGTCCGCGGCAAGGTGCTCGGCATCTTCGGCCTCGGCCGCGCGGGGGCCGAGGTTGCGAAGCGGGCGCTCGCCCTCGGCATGAAGGTTCTAGCGTACGACCCAGGCGTTTCAGCGAGCAAGGCGGCCAGCATGGGAGTCGTGCCTGCTGAGCCCTCGGACGTGTTCGCCAACTCCGACTTCATCAGCCTCCACGTGCCTGTGACTCCCGAGACCGTAGGCCTTGTCCCGCGCGAGACGATCGCCATCATGAAGCACGCGGGTACCGCCTGGAGCTCACCATGCCCATGCCGCCGCCGGGCGGCCAAGACCCGGCTCTCTACGCAAACGCGGCGGGGCTGTGGAAAGCGTGGCGCCGGGAAGGCGTGCTTGCTATTGACTCCGAGCCATCCCTCTCGCGCGATGAGCCCATACATAGACAACTGAAGGGACGCAGATCGCGCGTGCGTGCCCTGCGTTGTCCGCGCGCCCGCACCGAGCGGGCAAGAAAAGCCGGCGGTCCGGAGGATGATTCCTGCCAAGACCGCCGGGGCGGCATCGATCGGGCGCACCCTGCTTTCAGTAGTTCAACACCAAGACCTCAGGAACGGCACCTCGTCTCTCGCCCTTGCAGTTGATGTGCCGTCTGGCCATCACAGTCTCGATTCTGAACCGGCTGTACAGCCCGCGCACCAGAGGCGAATCAGAGTTGCTGAGCATCAAGTAGCACCCTCTTCTATCAAGCTCGCGAAACACAGTGGCAAGGCGCTTCTGTTGAGACTCGTCAAAGGCATCCCGTGTGTAGCTGGTGAAATTGGCTGTCGCACTTATCGGCTGATACGGCGGGTCGAAGTACACGAAGTCACCGGGCTTTGCCTGCTCAAGGACGATTTCAAAGTCAGCGACCTTGATGTCTGCGCACGCGAGGACCTTGCTGGCGAGCCGCAGCTGCACCTCGTCGGCATAGACTGGGTTTTTGTACCGGCCATAAGGCACATTGAACTTACCCTGCCTGTTGACCCGATAAAGCCCGTTGTAGCATGTCTTGTTGAGATAGACGAACCTCGAAGCCCTCTCGACCGGGTCCAGGGTAGCCGGGTCAAGGGCTCGCACTTCATAGTAGTACGCCCGCTCATTCCTGTATTTCTGGAGACTACGTATCAGCGCGTCGCAGTCGTTCTTGACGGCAAGATACGCGTTGATGAGCTCTTCATTGAGATCCGACAGAAATGCCGTGCCTGGAGCCAGGTGGAAGAACAGCGCGCCTCCGCCCACGAAAGGTTCATGGTAAGCGGAATAGTCCCCTGGCAAGCGGGCCGCGAGGTCCTCCACGAGTTGCCCCTTGCCGCCAGCCCACTTCACAAAGGGTCTTGGTGAACCCTTGTCTATGCTGCCACCGGATGTCGGAGTTCCGAAAGGTGGAGCGTCGGCATTCATCAAACGGAGCCTCCTACGGCCGCCGAGCCTGCGTAACCTGCGTAAACAGAATCGTAAGTACAGTATTCCATGTCTGCGGGAACATCCCTCTTGCCATCGAGTAGAGGTGCAGAAATGCGTTCGGCCTTTCGGAGGGGTTGCCGATGACCGCACGGGGGCTGCCAGAACCGAGCCGCCGGCCTGAAAGGCCGGACGTAGGACCGGATTTCTGAAGGGCCGGGTTTGGGCGGAAGCGAGGCCGGCTTGGGGCCCCGCCCCCGAGTGCGAGACCGTCAGCCCGGCGGCCATTGGAGATGAGGCAAGGACCAACGCACCCTCACGTCGCCTTGCGATTGGACTGGCGTTTTGACTTACGCTCAACGTCTCAGCCTGCAAGGGAGAATGAAGAGGAAACCTTCCCTTTGAACGAACGGTACCTTGACTCCGGAAGGGTTTGGTGGTATAAATAGACAAAACTAGCCTGGCGTTTACGCAGAAAGGGGAGCTACATATGCGGACGAGACGTGGAAGTCTACTCGCGGTTGCTGTCTTCCTGTTACTTCTTGTTCTCAGCGCGCCGGCGGTTGTGGCGCAGCCTAGAAGTGGGGGCACGCTGCGCATCGCTGCATCCTCGATTCAGCAACTCGACCCGTACAAGACCGCCGCGAACGACGAGATCAACGCTTTTAGCCTGGCTTACGATCCTCTCTTCATCCTCAGCAAAGACGACTTCAAGCCCATACCCCACCTCGCCGAGAGTTGGGAGAATCCTGATGAAAAGACATGGATTTTCCACCTTCGCAAGGGCGTCCTCTTCCACGACGGGAACGCCGTCTTTCCGAAAGGAACCAAACGTGAGGTGACGGCGGACGACGTGGTTTACTCCATCGAGCGCTTCCAGAAAGTCAGCACCGCCTTCGTCATAGGCGATATCGCCAGCGTAAAGGCGGTCGACAGGTACACGGTGATGATCAAGACGTCTCGTCCCGAGCCGTTCCTGGTCAACGACCCCAACCGCCTCGCGAGAGTGGTTGTCATGGCGCGTGAAGCCGTCGAGAAGCTTGGCGAGGACGGTATCGCGAAGAATCCCATCGGCACCGGCCCGTTCAAGCTCAAGAGCTTCACGCCCGACCAGGGCCTGGTTTTCGAGAAGAACCCCAATTACTGGCTTCCCGTGTATCTCGATAGAGTCGAGTTCGTGGTCATCCCCGATCCGACCGTCCAGACAATGGCCTTGGGCGCGGGTGAGGTTGACGTCGTGCCCTACCTTTTCAACGTGGACGCCGTCACAACCCTGTCCAAAGACGCCAATCTCAGGCTCTTCTCTCGTGGAGGATCCTATCGTGGCCTCGGGTTCAATGTGAAGACGGCCCCCTTCGACGAATGGGCGGTCCGTGACGCCATAGCGAAGATGTTGGATATCGACAGCGCGGTCAAGGCCGTTGTAGGCAAGTTCGGGGAGAGAGCGTACGGCCAGTGCCCGCCGTGGGTTCCGTTCGGCTACGATCCGAGCCTGAAGAGCCTCTGGCCATATGATCCCAAGGCCGGTCTCGCGCAGCTCGCCAAGGCGGGCTTCAAGGACACGAACGGCGACGGGATTCTCGATCGCGGCGGCCGCCCGCTCAAAGTCGAGATCAAGACGATCCCGGGTTCGCAAGTCAGGGTTCTCACAATCCTTGCAACCCAGCTCAAGGAGCTCGGAATTGACGCCTCCATTCTCCAGCAGGACACAGCCGTGTGGGTGGACGACCTCCTGCAGGGCAACACAGGGCTGTTCTTCGACTTCAGCTACGCCGGAACCACGGGCTTGCACTCGCTGTTCCACAGTAGCATGATAGGCAAGTCCAACACTCACTTCTACTCCAACCCGACCGTGGACTCCCTCCTCGACCAAGCATTGGGGACCACGGACGGAAAGAAGCTTGCGACTCTCTGGAAACAGGCCCAGCGGAAGATCATGGAGGACAGGGCTGCCATTCCCCTGTACTTCGAATGGGGCTATTCCGTCTGCAACAAGAATGTGAACGACTGGATCCCACCTTGGAGTGGTTTGCATCTGGTCTCCACCGAGAACAACGTCTGGCTGTCCAAATAGGTCCTGCTTTTTTGGCGTAAGCGCTCCGGACCTGCGGCGGGCGTGGCGCTCGTGTTACGGGCTGCCGGCCCGCGCTGGTCCGGGGCGGCTTCCGCTAGTCTGCGGGGCCTGCGGCTGCACCGGGGGAACCAGGCCGGTGCCGGTAGGGACGGCGAGGCCTGCCCGGCTCGATCCGCCCGGCCGGCTCCGCCCTCGGCCTGCAGAGGCAGGCGCGCTTCACCGTAGAGCCGCACCGTAGAGCCGTGGAGAGGAACGATAGGCCCCGCTTCGCCCGGCTGCGGGAAGCGGGGCGCGTCCTTGAAGGGGAGTAGCGCAGTGCTCAAGCATGTCGTCCGTCGTCTGGCTGTGACGTTTCCGGTACTTGTCGGCGTCACGTTCATAGTGTTCGCCATGGTAAGCCTTGCTCCGGGCGATCCGATAAACCTCATGCTCGGTTCGGAGACAGCCAACCCCGAGAATATCGAGAAACTCAGGGTCGAACTGGGGATGGACAAGCCCTGGTACGTCCAGTACGCATACTACATGGCGAGGCTTGCCAGGGGCGACCTGGGGCGTTCCATCACCTTCCGGCGTCCCGTGGCGGCGCAAATCATCGAGCGGCTTCCCAACACGATAATCCTGGCGACGTCCTCGGCGTTGCTGGCGCTCATCATAGCCTTGCCTCTGGGAGTGATGGCCGCGGCGAAACGGCGCTCCATCGTCGACTACGGAGCCACGACGCTCGCCATGATCGGGGTGTCGCTGCCAGGATTCTACCTCGGCCTCTTGCTGATCATCATCTTCGGCCTCAAGCTCCGCTGGCTTCCCATACGGGGGATGCGTGGCCTAGATGCAGGGCTGTTCGAGTTCGCCCGGCACATCGTGCTCCCGTCGATAACGCTCGGCGCGTCGATGGCAGCGATGCTGACGAGGCTGACACGTTCATGCGTGCTGGAGGCTCTGTCCCAGGACTTCATAAGGACCGCCCGCGCCAAAGGGGTACACGAGAGGGTCGTGCTCTACAAGCATGCTCTCAGGAACGCCATGTTGCCCGTGGTGACCACGTTCGGACTGCAGTTCGGGTCGCTCATGGGGGGCGCGGTCATAACAGAGACCATATTCTCGTGGCCCGGCCTTGGAATGCTTGCGGTAAACGCCGTGAAGCAGCGGGACATACCTCTCATTCAGGGCACCGTGCTCGTGTTCTCGGTGAGCTTCATTCTCGTGACCCTGGTGACTGACTTGCTGTATGTCTTCATCGACCCGAGGATTAGGTATGAGTGAGGATCGGATATGAGCGATACGGGCCAAGAAACAGTACGCGTGGGTATTCAAGCCGTGCCTTTCGGCAGGATATTCGCCCGGCACAAACTGGGCGTACTTGGAGGCGTGATGGTCGCGCTGTTCGTGGGAGCGGCCGTGTTGGCTCCTCTGGTGGCGCCGCACGACCCGTACACCATGGATCTCGCCAATACCAACCAGCCTCCGGGTTCGCCGGGGCATCTTCTCGGGACCGACAACTTCGGCCGCGACATCCTCTCCAGGCTCATATACGGATCCCGCATCTCACTCCTCATAGGAGTGGTCGTAGTCTCCATCGCGAGCGTGCTCGGCACCTGCCTCGGCCTGTTCTCAGGCTATTACGGTGGCTGGGTCGACCAGGCGGTCATGCGGCTCGTCGAGGTGTTCTACTCGTTTCCCTTCCTCATCCTCGTCATCGCGGTCATGGCGATATTCGGTCCCAGCATATTCAATGTCATGTGGGTGCTGGGGTTCGTGAGCTGGCCCATGTATGCCAGGCTCGTACGGGCGCAGGTGCTCTCAATCAAGACCACTGAGTTCGTGCAGGCCGCCATGGCCGAGGGCTGTGGAGACATGCGGATAATGTTCAGGCACATTCTCCCCAACACCCTCACGCCAGTCATAGTGTCGGCGACGCTGGGGATCCCCTCGGCCATCCTATCCTCGGCTGCGCTGGGCTTTCTGGGGTTCGGTGTCCAACCTCCCACGCCCGAGTGGGGAGCCATGGTCAGCGAGGGAAAGGATTTCATCCTACTGAACCCCAACCTAATCGTGTGGCCCGGATTCTGCATATTCCTCGTCGTGCTCAGCTTCAACTTCGTTGGGGACGCACTCAGGGATGCGCTCGATCCGCGCCTGAGCAGGGAGCTTCACTAGCAAGGGATTCCGCTGGAGGGCGTCACGGGTTCCACAGGGGCCCTGTCCATCAAGCCCGTCAAGCAGCGAGACAGGCGGTCGGCCGCCGGCGCCGCTTGGCAACGGGCAGCGCTCAGGGAGGGAGAGACTTGGATATTGATCGCCTGCTTTCAAGAGTGCCTGATTACAAACGGTTTCTCACAGTGGACGAGCTTTTCGATCACGCGAGAGCGGTGAGCGAGGCTCACCCGGACCTCGCCCGCTGCGAGACGGTCGGTCGTTCGACCAAGGGTGACGCCATACCGATGCTCATCATCGGAAACGGCGCACAGCGCGTAATGGTCTTCGCTTGCCCTCACCCCAACGAGCCGGTCGGCGCCATGATGGTGCATTTCCTGGCCGGGGAGCTCGTGGCGGACAGCGCTCTTCGGGAAGGCCGTACGTGGTATCTCCTCCCGTGCGTCGACCCGGATGGGACGAGGCTCAATGAGGGGTGGTTCCGGGGACCGTTCAACATCAGGAACTACGCGAAGCACTATTACAGGCCACGGTCCGAGGATCAGGTGGAGTGGACCTTTCCCATTGAATACAAGACCTTTGTCTGGAAGAACCCGACCCCTGAGACGAGGTCTTTGATGCACGCCATCGAGATTTCCAGGCCCGACGTGATGTACTCTTTACACAATGCAGGTTTCGGTGGAGTCTACTATTACATCTCGGCCAAGCTCGAAGCGGCGTACCCGACGCTGCACCGTGTGCCCACCAAGCGTGGGCTTCCGATGTCCCTGGGGGAGCCCGAGATGCCGTGGGCGGTCGAATTCCATCCGGCGGTGTTCAAGGTGCCGAGGGTGACCGATTCGTACGACTACTTCGAGAAGTATGCCGAGGGTGATCCGGCGTCGTACATCAGCGGCGGTGCGTCGAGTTTCGAGTTTGCAGACCGGGTGAGCTCGCCGTTCTGTCTCGTGACCGAGGTCCCGTACTTCAAGTCCGCGAAGATCGGGGACACGACGCAGATCAAGGAGACGCGGTGCGAAGTCGTTCTCCAGGGAGTCCAGCGGGCAAAAGACATCCTCCAGACCCTGGACCGCCTCATGAAGGACACCAGGGCGGACATGAGCGAGGGAGCCACGTTTCTCAACGCGGTCAGAGCATTCGTCGACTCAGGCCTGAGAGCCCTCCCGAGCCAGGAGAGGTGGGCAAAGGAGGCTCCCGGCATGGACGGGCCGGCCACCGTGGCGCAGCAGGCCGACGCGCTCTACGTGGGGAGCTTCTACAGGATGCTTCTCGGCGCCATGTTGCAGAGGGCGTTTTCGGCCCAGCTTGACGTGGCACCGACCGCGGCGGTGAGGCGCGCTCATGAGGAACTTGCGGCTCATCTCGACCGGTGGGCGACGGAGATAGAGGCAAACCTGCAGTACGAGGTGGTCCCCATCCGTGACCTCGTCCAGGTGCAGTACGGAGCGCTTCTCGCCGTGCTGAACGCCCTTGGTGAGCACGCTCCGGCGAGCTAGGCGTGTTCTTGAGGCAGGAACCCGGCCCCGGGCCCCGGCTCCCGGTTAGGCGAAGGGAAGTGGTCCGGGAAGGGCGGGGGGAACGCCGCACTGCGGCAGAAGCTCGGCTGGTACGGGCTCCAGCTGATCCGTACCATGCAGCCATTGCGGTCTCTGGCCGCCCCGTCGTGCACGGGGGCATTTCAGTTTTCGTTGAAGGAGGCAAGAGGCGGCTTCGATGCCGCGG
>JBLNDA010000022.1:0-3672 GCA_050261175.1 Clostridia bacterium | reverse complement strand
CCCGCTTACACGCGCTGCACGTTGTCAACGTGGGTCTTGTCCGACCCTTTCTGGACAAACGTCTTGCAGCAAGTCTCCTCACACCGTCCTGCCGGAGTGGGTGGCGCCGTCGAGGCCTGCGGAGCGTCGAAACTGTCGGGCTTCTGCTGGGCGAGCTGGTCGGAGGTGACCATGATCCGCGACGCGCCGCAGATGTTGCCGTTCTTCCAGTAGTGGCAGTTGCTCACGCTGCACATTATCCTGTTTTCCACGTCACGAACTCTCCTTTCGCAAGCGGGGTCTCGTGTAGGCCCGATACAAGGCCTGGACTTCTTTCTCGCATCTATTGTGTCCCGTCGCGGTTCACGCTATGAGTTTGGATGGGCACGGCCGGGTGCCGCGCGCCAACCGTGCTCTGTCTCCTCGCCGGCGCGCGACGCGCTTGCAGGTCTTCCTATCATTCCCTGGCAGCAGAAGTGCACTTCTAGCAGGATCTTCAGGGGAGCGCAGCGAAATAGCGGGTGGAAAAGCGCCTTCCGGGACTGCGCTCTCTTGCGTCGACGCAGGCCCGGAAGGCGAACACATCATATGACGGAAGAGGATGATCGTGCCATCATGAGGTCGAGATCGAAGCCTGGCGCTCGTCGTTTCAGTCCGCTCACGAGAAGAATCCGCTTGCCCGAGGAACGGGCCGCACGGCTCTTGGGCACGTGCGTCGTGGTGCTCGTTCTCGTGACCGCGCTGCCGGCCGCCGCGGCCGGCAACGCGGGGAAAGCCGACGGCACTCGATCGGGGCGCCACGCGCACTACGAGGGTGTGAGCGCGAGCCCCGGGCGCGTCGTGGTCCGAGGAGAAGGGAGCCCGCTCCTCTACATCGGCGGCACGCTGGGTATCACAGCTGAGGTGTTCCTCGGGGACATCCCCGCCGGACCCGGGGATCCCGCGGGATCGGGCGGCGCTGACGCGGGCGCCGATCCGGGCGCCGGTCCGGGCGCTGACCCGGCCACGGATCCGGGCGCGGGGGCAGGCGAACCCGCTAATGGGTCTGGCGAGGCCTTCTTGCCGCCGAGGCCGTCTGGCATCACGCTGCCTGGCATCAGGCAGGACCTCGATCTGATGGTCGACGCGAGGTTCGGCGAGAGCATCCAGGCGTTCGCGCGCCTCTCTATGCAGGGGTTCTGGGGAGTCGCCAGCCCCAGTGACGCGAGCCCGTGGATGCCGGCGGTGGCGCGTCCCCTTCTGGTTGACGAGGCCTGGGCCAGGTATTCGGGACGAGACTTTCAGGTCTGCGCGGGGAAACGCAGGTTCTCATTGGGCCCCATCGGCCTTCTGGGGAGGACGGACCTGGAGGCGCCCGAGGGCATATACGCGGACGCCGCGGCACACGGCTTGGCTTTGACCGGAGTGTGGGCCAGGCTCAGCTCGGGCTACTACTACAACAGCTCGTTCGTTACCCGGGCCGATGACCTCTTCGCTCTGAGGGTAGAGAAACACTGGGAGCATGCGGCCGTGGCATGGAACTACCTCGCCAGCGGTCTGGGGGACGAATCGGGTCACTCCCTGGATGTTTCCGTGGACGTGCTCGGGCGGGCCGTCGCGGCCGAGGTCGCGCTCTTCAGGTCGAGTTCCACGCTGTATCCGGAGTTCCGCACCGACGGATGGGTGCCCGCTGTCGCCGTAAGGGCCGAGCTCGCCAACACACCCGTCCACAGGCTCACGCTGTCGTACGCGAGGATCGCGCAGGGGTTCGCGCCTTACTACTCCAGCGTCGCCTCCCGGTCTGGGGGGCAGGGGCTTCCGTTCGACCAGAACACCGAGGGTCTCGCTGCCGGCTACGACAGGCGGGTGTCCGGCGACACGGAGATCAGCGCGGGCGTCGCTTGGTTGCGGTTCATCGACGAAGCCGTGGCGCGCGGTGAAGCGTCGGGGGACGAGGAGCAAGACGGCAGCCTCACGCAGGCGGAGATTACGCCCGCGCTGACCGCGTCTGTGAGGCTCACGAAAGAGCTCAGCCCGAACACGAGCGCTAGGGCGTGGTACGAGCATTGGTGGACCGAGAGCGGCAGAAGCTACGGTAGGCTTACGGCCGGTTTGGCTGTCAACTTTTGATGTGGCCGGTTTGGCCATCAGTCTCTGAGGTCATCCAGTAGGACCGCTGGGCTGTCAGGGTTTTCGGGGCCAGTCTGTGGGGATCCCCGCGCGCCGCCGCCACGGACCGAAGATGGGGGGCGCCCGGTGAAGGTGATGGGGACGCGGGCGCAGGCCTCCACCTCTAGCGCGGGCCGGCGCGGCGAGCTGGCGCGGCGGGCTGGCGCGAGCTTGCCGAGGAAAGCAGCGACCCGGGAAAGGGATCGGCGGAGGAACGGCAACAACGGCGACAGAGACAGCTATGACGGGATCGACCGCGGACAGGGTCGAGGAGGGGCGACGAAACGAGTGAAGACGAAGCGAAGCGAGTGGGAGTGAGAGTGAGAAGCATGAAGGCAAACGGCACGACCAGAGTGGGCATAACGAGAGCGATTGTGGTGTGCGCTGCCGCCTTGACCGCTGCGCTGGCCGTGGCGGTCGCATCGCCCGCGGCGTTCGCGCGCGGCGGGCTTGAAGGAGTGAAGATCTTCATAGACCCCGGGCACGGCGGACCCGAGCCGGGCGCGATCGGACCGTCCGGGCTTCGCGAGGCCGACGTGAACCTTCGGGTGGCCACAGCCTTGCGGAACTGCCTCGTCGAGTACGGCGGTGCCACTGTGAGGATGTCACGAACTGGTGATGTCGACGTGACCCTTGGTGAGAGGACGACGGCCGCGAACGAGTGGGGCGCGGACAGATTCATCTCTGTCCATCACAACGCCTCATACAACCAGAGCTACAACGCGACCGAGACGTACGCGTACACGTACGCGGGCTCAACCGCTCTCGACTTTCGCGACGACGTTCACCGGAGGCTCGTGGCGGGGCTCGGGCTTCCCGATGGAGGAGCACGCACCGCGAACTTCTACGTGCTTAGAAACACGTGGATGCCGTCGATCCTGACGGAGGCGTCGTACATCAGTAACCCGTATCAGGAGGCACGGCTCAAGGACATGGGTTACACTTGGCGCGAAGGATACTACATATACCTCGGCATCGCCGATCACTTCGGCGTTGCGCCTTGAAGGGACTGCTTCTGAGGGTGTTCGGATTCCAGAGTCCATAGACTGTCCCGTGTTACGGCGGGCGGCAGGCAGCGCAGCCTGCCCCCCGCCCGGTCGCCCGGTCCGCTTGGGAACGCCGGGAGCCATCCTACGCCGGCAATGCCGTGTTGAGGCGTCCTCTGCCGTTCGATGCGGTCCCACAACGTGTCGGACTTCCGTCAGACCTTCCTCCGCCGCGAGACTTCCCTTGGTCGATCGACGCCGTGAGCTTCTGTCCTCTCCCTCTCTCTTCCGTGAACCTTGCCGCCTCGACTCGCGACGAACGCCGGAGCCGCAACGGCCGCGGTCCCCGCGAGCGGAGCCTTTTCGGCTTGGAGGGTTAGGGCGGGCAGATCCCTCTTGCCTGGTTAGGTTTGCCTGTGCTACTATTAGCGCAACATGCGGAAAGGAGAGATGGGTGATGTTGCGCGGCGAGAGGATCGTGCTCCGGGAGTTCAGGCGCGAAGACCAGGATGCCGTCCAGCGCTGGGTGAACAACGAGAACATAAACCGTTACCTTTCC
>JBLNDA010000021.1:0-14876 GCA_050261175.1 Clostridia bacterium | reverse complement strand
AGTCCGCTGCTCTACCAACTGAGCTACCTCGGCTAGAAAAATGGCGGAAGCGACGGGATTCGAACCCGCGGTCTCCTGCGTGACAGGCAGGTATGTTAGACCAGCTACACCACGCCTCCGCTAAAATGTATGTTCAATTATTGTCGCGTTTGCTCCTGGTGGGCGAAGGCAGATTTGAACTGCCGACCCCCTCCTTGTAAGGGAGGTGCTCTCCCAACTGAGCTATTCGCCCGTCACCCTGCGTTTCGCACCGTACCCAACATCCCGGCGCAATACCGATTATAAACCAACCTGCCAGGTGAGTCAATAGGACTTTGCCGTCCTGTTTGCCGTCCTGGAGGACTTTGCCGTCCTGGTCGTTCGTCTGGCGCCCAGGACACCTCAAGTGCCCCTGCCGGGCCTCCGGACACCGTGTCTTCTCGTCTCTTCAAAGGCGGACAGCCAGCCGCCGACACCTGACGCCCGCCGAGCCCCGCTCGCCCGAGGTCGCTCCGCGCGCTACCTCGCCCTGCGAGACGCATTCGCCACGCGTTCCAGGAGGTCGATCTCCTCGAGCGCCTTGCCGGCACCCATCACAACGCTCATGAGCGGATTGTCCGCGCACCTCACCGGCATCCCTGTCTCCTTGGAGACATAGCGGTCGATTCCGCGCAGAAGGGCGCCTCCGCCCGTGACGACTATCTCCTTGTCTATCACGTCGCCTATGAGTTCCGGAGGCGTGTTCTCGAGCGTGCCACGGACACCGGCAGCGATCGCCGCCATCGGCTCGGCCAAGGCCTCCCGCACCTCCTGCGACGTCAGGGTGATGCTCTTCGGCAGGCCGGTGACGTAGTCTCTCCCGCGCACCTCCATCGACAGCTCTTCCTGTAACGGCCAAACCGAGCCTATGCCGATTTTCACGTCCTCCGCCGTACGCTCACCGATCATCAGGTTGTAGTTCCGCCGCACGTGTCGCACGATGGCCTCATCCATGTCGTCCCCACCCACCCTCACAGAGCAGCCGGAGACGATGCCGCCGAGCGAAATCACCGCCGCGTTGGTCATGCCGCCGCCGACGTCCACCACCATGCTCCCGGTCGGCTCTTGCACGGGAAGGCCCACCCCGATGGCTGCCGCCACAGGCTCCTCAATGAGAAACGCCGCCCGGGCGCCTGCCTCAATCGTAGCGTCGATGACCGCTCTGCGTTCCACCTCGGTGACGTCGGCCGGAACCGAGACGATGACCCGCGGCCGCACCAGCGCTCTTCCCCGGCAGCCTCTCCTGATGAGGTAACGAAGGAGGTGCTTGGTCATCTCGAAATTCGCGATCACGCCCTGTTTCAAAGGACGTACCGCCCGGATGGCCCCCGGCGTTCGACCGATCATCTGCTTGGCCTCGTTGCCTACCGCGAGCACTTCGCCGCTGACCTCGTCGATGGCCACCACCGACGGCTCAAACATCACCACGCCACGCCTCGTCACGTACACAAGTGAATTTGCCGTGCCTAGGTCTATCGCCATGTCGCGCACAAAAAAGCTGTACCCATTACGCGCCACAGTCCTGCGCTCCTTCTCTTGCTTTCATTCTCCTGCCTTCATTGCTTGGTCAAAATCTGGAGCCTGTTGTCGCCCTGGTTCTGAGCCTTGGAAAGCTGGGCTTTCTGCTTCTTGGGTTTCTTTTTCTCCCTTTTCGACGGCACCTTCGCGCCCACGACGATCCCTCCCTGGATCGACTCGGTTCCGCGTAAAATGTCGAGACTCTCAAGAAGCTATTCTATACTACTCCCGCCATTCCTGCTATCCCCTGCGCTCCGGACGGGCGTTCCCACCACTTCCCATGCGCACCGCGTCCACCAGCGCCGCAAGGGAAGGGCCCGCCTTGGCGTGAATGACCACGTCTGCCCTGCTATCGTAGCCTGTCGGCATGAGGTTTATGATGGCGAGACGCGATGCCAGCGCCGGGAGATAGCACACCGGCGCCACTTCGAGGCTGGACCCCACGGCGATGAGAAGGTCTGATTCCATCACCGCGCGCTGGGCAAGGAGGAAGTCGACGGGAAGAGGGTCTTCGAAGAGCACCACGTCCGGCTTGACGAGCGCCCCGCACAAGCTGCACCTCGGCAGTCCGCCGAGTCTCACCGCGTTGAGGGCCGGCTCCATGTCGTGGGTCTTACCGCACCTCACGCAAGTGCAGGTCCTCATATGGCCGTGGACCTCGAGAACGCTCCTCGACCCGGCGCGCTGGTGAAGCCCATCGATGTTCTGCGTAACGATGGTGTCGACAACCCCCATCTGTTCCAGCGTCGCGAGGGCTTTGTGTCCGAGGTTCGGCTCTGCAGACCGCAGCGTTTCGAAGAGCTTGAGGATGAACTGGTAGAAGGCTTCAGTCCTCGTGTGAAAAGCGGTAGTGGACAGCACGGCCATGGGGTCGACTTGGCTCCACAGCCCCGTCCCGGGGCTGCGGAAATCGGGAATCCCGCTCTCCGTGGATATACCGGCGCCCGTCAGGACGACGCACTTCCCGGCGCTCGTTACCATCCGCGCAAGCTCCGCAATCTCGCGGGACACGGGGGATGATTCCCCAGATACAGTCGTCTCCGGCATTCTCCCTTCCCTCCACGAGCCGGCGCGCCGGCGGCAGACAGCGATCTTCGGTCCGGCCCGGCCGCGCCAAGCTAAGACCTCCAAGTGAAAGCGTTCGTGTTCGCGACAACTGTCCGGCGATCACAGCGTCGCCGGTGACCGCGCGAAGAATCTCACTGCCCCGCGCCTGCGGCAGATGCCGGGCCCTGTCGAGGCGCACGCGCACGTTGGACAGAACGCCAGCGCCCCATTTGACGGTGCGCCCGTCCTTCCGACAGTCCGGGCACTTCCGCGTCCTCGTTTCGACCCGCAGGGTACGGCCAGGCACGGTCGCGATGGTCACTCTACGGCGCGGAGCTCGAGCGCGAGCTTCCTGCGGGCGTAATGAAACAGATACTGCTGGGCGTAGCCCGCAAGGTCTCCAAACCTCTCTCGGGCAAAGTGCGCTATGGTCGCCGTGGATACTCTGCTGCCCCCGAAATAGCAGTACCGCATCACCCTCGTCATCCACACGTCGATGGGGAACGCCTGCTGGAACCCGAGTGAGAACAGGAGAACGCAATCGGCCACCTTCTCGCCCACGCCCACGAGGCTCATCAACCTCTCCTTTGCGGCTTCGTACCCGAGGCCCCGGAGGCCTTCGAGGTCTATGTCGCCTGACGCGACTTT
Source organism: Clostridia bacterium (assembly GCA_050261175.1). GTDB lineage: Bacteria > Bacillota > SHA-98 > UBA4971 > UBA4971 > UBA6256. Next base: position 11,645 of record JBLNDA010000021.1, on the reverse strand, counting down.
TTCAGCCGCGGCCTTCACGTACCGCGATCTGAACCCCGCTCCGCACTTGACGAGGTCAAGGACGTCTGCGGACGCAAGCCTGCCCGGAGTCGGAAAACTGTAGTACACAGTCTTCCTAGACCCGTTGCCGTCCTGCCGCACACCCTCGTCTCGCACGATGGGATCCCCATAGGCGCACGCAATGCGCTCCACCGTACGCCGGATGAGCGGAATGGCATTCCTCGCCGAGAGAATGAACGACACCAGGCATTCCCATGGCTCTTGCCTCAGCACACGCAGGCCGGTGAACGACCTCACCGCGCACTCGAGCACCGGATCCATCTCGCAGAGCCGTCTCTCGATGCTTGCGTGATCGATGTCGAGCGAGAAGTACTCCACCGTGAGCCGGATGTCTTCCTCGTCCGCCGGCCCGACGAGGACGAGGGAGTCGCCTCTCTGCGTCGCGCGGAGGACTCTGCCGCGCACGACGCCGACGAACGCGTCGTCCTCCGCGTTCCACCTGAAAGCTTGTCCGGATTCCAAAGTTTCTTTGAGGTCAAATGGTGAGACGCCCGAGACGATCACCTCGTCCCGGTGCGTCTCGATTCTCGGTTCAATCAAGGTCACTTCGCCCTTTCTTCGAGCTCTCGTAACAATCTGCCCAGCTCCGCCAGGGATTCCCCAAACCCGGCGAAGTCCCCATCACGAAGGTGCCCGTTGGCTTCGTCATACGCCCGGATGGCCCGGGCTGCGAGATCGGACAAGGTCGCATCAGTCTCGTCCGGGAGCGCTTCCGGCAAAGCCGGAGCCGCCTGCTCCGGCTCCGGGGGCACGGGCCGCCCCTCGGGCGCGGCACCGAACACCGAGGCGAGCGCTCCCTCCAGCGTAGTGTCCATGGCGACGGTATTCCCAAAAGCGGCTATTACCCTCTTCAGCTCCGGGAGCTCGCTCCGCTCCGCGAGGAGGTAGAGCGGCTCCACGTAGAGGATGGAGTCTTCCACTGGGATGACCAGAAGATTCCCTCGCACGACCTTCGACCCACGCTGGCTCCAAAGCGTGAGCGCCTGTGAAATGGCGGGGTCCTGATCTATCCTCGACTCCACTTGCATGGGTCCATACACCAGTTGATCCTTGGGGAACGTGTACAGCACGAGCTGGCCGTAGTGCGGAGGGTCGTTTCGCGCCGCAAGCCACGCGACCATGTTGTCCTTGCCAGATGGCGTAAACGGCAGGATGAGGAGGTATTCAGCCCGCGCGCCGCCGGGCGCGCTCATGAGCACGTAGTACGGCTGGACGCTCAGGCGTTCCACTCCGTACACTTCCACCGGGAAATCCCAGAAGTCCTCGCGCTTGTAGAACGCGTCCGGGTCTGTCATGTGGTATGTGTTGAGTACTCGAGCCTGCATAGTGAAGAGGTCCTCAGGATAGCGGATGTGAGCTCTGAGTGATCCGGGCATCCGATCCAACGGCTTGAACATCCCAGGAAAGACGCCTGATAAGCTCCTCAAGATCGGCTCATCAGGGTCGGGGGCATAGAACTCCACATCGCCGTTGTACGCGTCAACGACGACCTTGACGGAGTTGCGGATGTAGTTGATCCCCTCCTGGATAGGCTGAGAGTACGGGTACAGGTCGCTCACAGTGTAAGCATCCCACATCCAGAAAAGCCTGCCGTCCGCAAGCACCAGGTACGGATCCGCGTCATAGAGAAGGAACGGTGCTATGCTCATCACCCTGTCGCGAATGTTCCGCCTGTACAGGACCCGACTCTCCCGGGTCATGTCCGTCGACATGAGAAACTTCAGGCTCCCGAACCTCGCGGCGAACGCGGCTTTCCTCCAGAACGACGAGAGCGGAACGCCGCCGTGCCCCTCGTACCTCGTGTACATGTTGGCCTCCCCAGTCGGGTAGTCGAACTCCCGGGCGGACGTGCCCACGACCACGTAACCATCGGTGCGCTCCCCGTAGTATAACTCAGGGCGAGTCACCTCGAAGCCCGGGTCGCTTCTGGGCGGAATGTCGCGTATCACGAACCGGGGCAGCCCCTCCGCGGAAACCTCTTTCACGTCGCTCATGGCGAGGCCATAGCCATGCGTGTACACGAGGTGGTCGTTCACCCAGGTCCTGGCCTGCTCGGGCAACTCGGCCACAGACAGCTCACGCGCGGACAGTGCAACCTGCCGTGTCCGGCCGTCCGTGACGTACCTGTCAACGTCAACATCGTTGAACTCATAGTAAACCCGGAATTCCTGCAACTGCTTGTAAGTCTGGGCGAGAGGCCGCCAGTCCCACAATCTGATGCTTTCCACAGTGTCCCGATAGGCTGTCATGAGCCTATCGAAGCTCAGATCGTTGCGGACGTTGAAAGGCCGGACTTCGATCTCGCTGAGGCCGAACGCAGCCCTCGTGGCTTCGATATTGTACTTTATGTAAGGCTGTTCTCTCGACAGCTCGTTCGGCTCCACCGAGAGTTTCTGGACGACGGCGGGATATGCGGTGCCCAGCAGAAACGACCCTATCACCAGCGCCCCAACGGCCCCGAGAGCGAGTCTCTCGGCTCGGGTGAAGAGGCTCGCGAGCACGAGGAGACCGGCGATGACCGCTATAGCCGACAGGAGTCCCAGGGCGGGCATCTGGGCGTGCACGTCGGTGTAGCCCGCTCCAAAAGCCGCGCCGCGAGGAGAGTACACGAGACTCAGAGCGGCAAGTCGGTACCCCCACGCCTTCAGCAGGAAGCCCAGTGCGAGGAGACCGGCAACATGGCGCCTTGCGAGCGAGCTTCCGATTACGCGAGCGCCTCTCAGTGCAAGGGATCTCGTAACGACGTAGATCGCTGTGACAAAGGAAACGGTTATGACTGTGAGGGTCATCAGCAGTGAATACACGAGTCTATAGAACGGCAGGCCGAAGAGGTAGAAGCCGATGTCCAGTGCGAACAGGGGGTCCTTCGCCCCCCCGGGCGCCCGGTGCAGGAATTGCTGGACGACCATCCAATACGAGGAACTGCCGAACCCCGCGAGCACTGCGAGGGTCACGCTGACAATCAGGAAGACCAGCCTAGCCCTTTTCCCCATCGACTCAGCGGGGATATTGAGCGGTTGGAAGACCGACGTGAACCTTCCCAAGCTCGCTGCAGTGAGCCTGAGGTTGACAAAAACGAAGACAAAGAAGACGAGACCAACGACAAAGCCGAGCGTCACCCGGGAGACCACCGGCACCCAAAACGCCTGCGGGTACCCCACCTCGCGGAACCACAGAATGTCCGTGAAAAGCGTCGCGATCCCGCGCAGCGACGCGGCAAGACCAACGACGAGAGCAGCTGTGATGAGACCAACGTAGCGTCGGACCACGACGTTCACCCCGTTTGCACACTGGCCTAGACAGACCTTCCAGCAGACTCCCGCTGAATACCGCCGCCCTTCGGCGGAAGGAGAGGAGTGAGTCCTGCTCGAACGCGACGGTGCCGCTCCGACGACGGCCTGAAAGCGGCGCGTCTCCTCTCGGTTCGGCGCGCGAGGCCGGCCGAACCCCAGGCAGGCACACCGCCCTCGACACGCCACTAGGCAAATACCGACGGCTCCAACACAACTCCGGCACCGCGGGAGGAGCAGTGCAGGCGCGCGAGTCATGCCTGGGCTGGGCCTTGCCGCCTTTGCGGCGCGCGTCGTCCCTTTCCGCACTTCGGCGCCCTCTATTCATCTCTACTTTGTTATGCTTCTTCAGTGGGGATGTGATTCCTGCTGCGGGTGTTCGGACCGGCGCGCTCTGTAATCGCCGGTGCACGGTTGCAGGAAGCCACGAGCTGCGTCGAGGAAACCGATGGCATGCCGCACCATGGCCGCCTTGACCTCGGGGTCGTCAGCCCACTTCGCCTCGCCCGTGCATATGTGCCCGAGCGCGAGACACGCATCTACGAGCCGGTTCTTCATCGCCCAGAGCTCCATCCCCGTGCCCCCTCCACCCATCCTGATTGAGTGAGGGCATGTTGGTACCAGAGGCGCCTTTGTGCCCTCCTCTGCAAGCCCACGCGGTTGGTCTCCCGGGCGTCACGCTCGCGGTGAGCCGGCCGGTCGCTCCCAGCGTCGCCCTGCCTTGGTCCACACGAACGCCGCGTAATTCAGCCACCAGTGTACTAGCCAGCCGGGCCACAGGGATCCTGCCATCGCATTCAGCGCGCAGAAGGCGGCACCCAGGCTTGACGGCACCGCTAGAGCATACCATGCCAAGAGCGAGCCCATGCCCCGAGTGGCTCGCCTCATGGGAACGAAGTGCACGAGCCCGAACGCAAGGGATGACGCTGCCACGCTAGAGGTGGCGGCGATGGGTTCCGAAACCCCGAGACTCCTGAGCGCCCAGCCCACTCCAAGAACCGCAAGCCCCCGGAAAGAGAACTCCTCGATAAACGTTTGGGAGAACGTCAATGCCGCCGCCATTGCCGCGGCGCGCTTGAGGCTGCTGCCTCTGAGAGACAGGTAGGTGCCGCCGGGGTTGATCGTCTCGCTATCCACAAGGCGCCTCAGGTCTGGTCGGAACAAACGCGTCTCCATCACCCTGTTCATCACAAAGGCTGCCAACCACACACCGAACATGTGCCGCCACGGACACCTCCCCAGGAGTGAAACGGAAAGACCGAGCGCGCTGAGGGGGTCTTCCCTGCACGCCCCCCAACCGATGACAAGGAGGGCGATCCCAATCAAGGGCATGCCATCGACGGTCTCGTCCCTGCCGGTGTCCTTGCTTCCCGCCCCCCAACCCTGGAGGTCCGAGATGGTCCTCGTCGCGAAGCTCAGCGCCAACGCCGAGTATACGATCCATGTCATGTTCCATCACAACCCATCCGCAAGGGCGGCCACGATTGTCTTGACGTTCTCGTCAGCCGGCCGGTCCTCGCGCCATCCCCACAATGCGGCCCTGAAAGCTCCCCTGTAGAACTCACAATACGGGTCGACCGAGAATACGGTGCCGCCTTGGGCTAGCGCATTGGCACGACACCCTCCGCCGCAGAAGTACGCCACATCGCAGCGAAAGCAACCGGGCACCCTCGCCACATCAGGAACAGCGTTCTTACCCAACCGACGTATCTTCGAAAGAGAGTCGCACGGTAGCCTTCCGAGGTACATGTCGGGACGGTGCATGAGAGGGCACGGGTACACGGCCCCGTCCGGACCGACGCTGAGAACATCGTAACCAGCCCCGCAACCTGCCTTCGTGCACAGGTCGATGGGTAGACATGGGACCGACCCCGTCGTGGGTCCGCTCCAATCCTGGCAGGTCTCTCTGACGAGCGAGGCAAGGCACTTCAGGAGATCCCGCGGGTGAACCGAAAGGTCCGCAGCGTGGCACGCGCCCCGCCCGACCGGCATGAACAGGCTGAAATGATAGCCGACGCCGAGCTTCCTGGCAAGTCTCAGGATGCCGGGCACATCCGTGAGGTTCTTTCGCGTGAGGGTAGGCACGATCTCGATTTTGCTGACCCCGGCGGCGAGCAGGGCTTGGATGCCTCTCATCGCGGCGTCGAGCGCGCCCTTGCCCCTCGCCGCCTCATGCACGGAAGGATCGTCCGATTCAATACTCACTTGGACCCTGACCCCGGACTCGCGCACCCACTCGGCCTCTCTCTTGCCGATTAGGCAGCCGTTAGTCAAAAGCGCCACGTCGTCAAACCTGCCCGCTACGAAGTCAAGTACTTCGTCGATGTCGTGCCGGACAAACGGCTCCCCGCCGCTAATGACGAGGCGGCGAGGTTTCACCGTCGCCAATGCGTCGAGGATTGCCAGGACCTCGCTCGTCGAGAGAGGGTCGGTACCCGGCGTGTCTCCGGCCGCGAAGTAGCAGGCCGGACAGGCAAGATTGCATCTGTCAGTGATGTTGAAGTAGACCCGGCCAGGCCTCGTTGCGCGCCCTGCTTCGACTATGAACCCGGCGGAACGAAGGTAGCTGAGGAGCGCTTTCACCGCCTCGTGGCTCGCCCCCCGGCGGGCACACTCCCGGGCCACGAGTTCACCCACCGTGTGGTTCCCCAGGTTCTCAACGAGCTGGTACGCCTCGCAGCTCAGCTTGATCCACTCGAGGTTCATCGGATTCACCAGCACGCGCTGGTCCTGGAATTCGTGTACCTGCACAGCCGGATTGATTACGTATGCCCTCCCATCCATGGTCGCCTACCCCCTCGACAATGCGACCGTCCTCTACGAAGCCCGGCACAGCGAGCCCCTGCGTCTGTCGCGGACAGAGGCGCACCCCACCCTCTGCCCCGTTGAGAGCGGGGGACCGTGCGTCCGCACTCCACGTGTTCCGTCGTGAGGACTTGTGGCAGACACGGTCGGACTTGTGCCGCCATGGCGCCCACGCACGCCTCGAGTTCCCCGTTCCGAACCGTGCGCGAACCTCATGGGGACACGAAGAACGGAGGCGGGCGGCGAGCCGGAAGCCGGTCGTCTCCCCGCCCGCCCGTGCACCCCGCGGCCCGGCTCAACCTATAGTGACCCGATGGCCCCACAGCCTGAACGTGAAGCAGTACCCGTCGATTGCAAGGTCCACCCTGATCCTCTTCCCGCCAAGCCTCCCGTACACCCGGTCCACCCCCCTTCCCCGCTTTCGCAACGGGCGAACTGGATATGCTTGCCTGGGCCGGCTCAGGTCGCCTCTGGCGATCCCAGTCTATCAACCCCACGCGCAGTGCGCCATTGCCCGAACGAGCGACTTGTGATGGCTCGAACGGATGAACCCGAGGTCAGCGCTGGCTGCGGCTGTACACGTACATCACCGCCTGCGACCGGTTCTTCACCCTGAGCTTCCTGAATATGCTAGCCACGTGCGTTTTCACAGTGTTTACGCTGATGTACAGTTCCTTAGCGATGTCCTTGTTCCTCAAACCTTTCGCGAGCAACCTCAACACGTCCAGCTCTGCCCTGGTGAGGTACACCGTCGCGTCTCGGTTCGCGGAGCCGGCCCCTCCGGCGGACGCGCCACGAGTGTCTCCGGTCTCCAAACCAGCCGGAGCTTTCAAAGAGCCGGCCACAGTCTCACGCAACACCGACTGCGCTCTCGAGCCAGTGCCCACTGTGTCCGGGCTCGCGATAGCAGGTGCAGATGTGGGATGCGTCTCGATTTTGAGAGTCCCAACGACCTCCACGTCACCAAGGGTAAAGGCCGAGCCTAAATCGAGTAAGCCGTCGGCTGTGCCATCGTCGAGTACCAGCACCCTTACCTTGCTCATGGTCGTCCCTCCAACGGAGTCATGCCAGACGAGCCAAACGCAAAACGTGGTAACGGCCCGCGTTCGCCGACCCGGCAGCCCACCACGACATGGACTCAGACGCCGGCGGAACTCCAGTCTTCCCCATCACTGGGTAATCTTGCCATGCATGCCGATTGTAACACCACTCAGTGGTAGTGTCAAGACCGACAATCGCTGGAGATGCCGGCTCATCTACGCGAGGCCGCAGCCTCCCACCGGTGTGCAATCCTCGCCCTTTCGTACCCTTTCATCCGGATCGGAAGGAAACATGCCCGGCCAAAGCGAAACCCCCGTTAGGATAAGCCTAGGGGTGACAAGAGGTGCCTGACATCGCGCTCATCGCACCATATGACAACCTTGCGAGAGTTGCTGCGGAAGTCTCCCGAAACATTCGTAGGCCTGTCAGGGTGGAGCGGGCCCTCTTGGGCGAGGCACCCGAGGTCGCTCGGCGCCTCAAGAAAGAAGGGGTCCAGGTCCTCATCAGCCGCGGCGGGACAGCGCTTGTCTTGCAGGACGCACGTGACCTCGGCCTGCCCGTGGTCGAGATACGCGTGACCGCATATGACGTTGTCCGTGCGATTGCAAAGGCTCGGCTCTTTGGCCGCCGGATAGGCATCGTAGGCTTTGAAAACATGGTGCTGGGGGCTAGCACACTCAGCGAGGCAATGGATGTAGACATAAGGGAGCTTGTTCTTGAGCGTGCCCGGGACGCCGACGAAATGGTACGGACGGCTCTCCAGGATGGAGTGGATGCTGTCATAGGTGGCGTGATAACCGTGAGAACCGCCGAGAAACACGGTGTCAAGGCGGTGCTCATCGAATCTGGGCCAGAAGCCGTGAGAGAGGCTATCGACGAAGCGTTGCGAGTGCTGTGGGTCAAGAAGCATGAGATGGCCCGGGCTAGCCAATTCAAGCTCATCATCGACAACGTCTCCGACGGCATCATCGCCGTCGACGATGCCGGATACATCACGGTCTTCAACGAAGCTGCTCAGCGGTTGACGGGCCGCGCCGCCGCCGATGCCATAGGACGCCACGTAAACGAGGTGCTCCCTGAGGCCGGTTTTGCCAGGGTCTTGGCGACCGCGTCGTCATGGCAAGGCTGTCGTAGCGAGGTTCCGCCTCCCGCTGGCTCACAGCCCGCGGGCCCCGAGGTGTGCCGCATGAACAGCACTCTCGTCAATGTGACCCGAGTGCCCATTGTTGTCGACGGATCCTGCGCGGGTGCGATCGCCACTTTCCAGGACATCAGCAGGCTGCAAGCACTCGAAAAGGACCTGCGCAAGAGGCTCTATGCGCAGGGGCACGTAGCCCGGTTCAAGTTCGCCGACATCGTGGGCGATAGCGACGCAATCCGGGCTGTGATCGCAAAGGCGAAACGCTTTGCGAGCGTAGACTCCACAGTTCTCATCCTTGGCGAGACAGGTACCGGCAAAGAGCTTTTCGCTCAAAGCGTCCACAATGCAAGCGCCAGGCGGGACGGGCCTTTCGTCGCGGTCAACTGCGCTGCGCTGCCGGAAACCCTGTTGGAAAGCGAACTATTCGGATACGTTGAGGGAGCCTTCACAGGAGCGAAGCGGGAAGGCAAGCAAGGCCTGTTCGAGCTGGCTCATCACGGAACGATCTTCCTGGACGAGATCGCGGGGATGCCTCTGCGACTTCAAGCCCGCCTCCTCCGGGTCCTTCAGGAGAGGGAGGTGATGCGGCTTGGGGATGACCGCACAATCCCTGTCGATGTCCGCGTCATCGCTGCTTCCAACAAGGACCTGCGCAGGCTCGTTGCGGACGGCCTCTTCCAGGCGGACCTGTACTACCGCCTTGACGTCCTCAAGTTGGTGCTGCCGCCGCTGCGCGAGCGACCGGAGGACATACCTCTTCTCGCGAATGCGTTCGCAAGAACCTTGTCGCGAAAGCTCTGCGAGGCGTTCCGCGGCTTCACCGACGATGCATTGGCTGTCCTGTCGACCCACACGTGGCACGGCAACGTCAGAGAATTGAAGAACACTGTAGAAAGGTGCCTTGTGCTTTCCGACAGTGGCCTTATCACGAAGAGCGACGTGCGCGACGCGCTGCGAGACGCTGCCGGGGTGGGTGTCGACGACACCGCAGATACTCCACACGACGGTGAAGAGAAGGACCTCGAGAGTCTCGTGCGGGCGGCGGAACGTGAAAGCATCTGGCGCGTCCTGAGGGAGTGCGGAGGGAACAAGAGCGAAGCTGCACGTCGTCTGGGGATCGACCGCACCACCCTGTGGCGTAAGCTAAAGAGGGAAGAACCCGCAACACGCCAGCGAAAGGAATGCATACAAGGCTCCAGCGAATCGAAATAGCATGCTCACCAACGCTCGTCCCCCTCACCGCGTTCCTGTCGACGTTCATCGCATTCTTTGTCTTTACCCCCAGGTACCCCCAGGGCGCACGCTAACATGCCCGGTCGCCGGCGGACGACCGGCAAGGCTCGTGCCCAGAGCCGGCCGACCATCCGTTGAGAAGATCAGGCGGCGCGCGGTCTCACTGATGCAAGACGCAGCCATTGGCCACCCGCCACACGACGCCGCCCCATTCCCACTCGGCTGCCCTGATGTCAGACAGTCCACTCACAGCCGGCCGATCGGGTCAGTTGTAAGCGGCACGTGCGACATGGACCGTACGTTGCTGTGCGGCAGCAGGGTATTGCAACACTGCCACATTGCCGCCGCGGCCCAGGCCTTCCGACGTATGCACCCCGAACGCTAGCCCCAGCTCAATGCAGCTTAAGCTGCATTGGCACGCCACTTGCTGTGCTCTGTAACCGGCGGCGCCGGTAACAGGGACGGCCCGCTTTCACCTTGCCGAGCGGCAGCTCGCCCTGTGGTGATACCATGCGATGGCTGCGGGTCACGCTCATGTGCGGCAGAAGCACAGCACAGTATCTCAGGTGACACTGGCCTGGGGTCAACCCTGTTGAAGGTGAGGTGACGGTCCTATGATTCTTGACATGAAGTATGGTAAGTCCTGCGTCCCCCTCGACCTGGACAGGCTCGGAAATCCGCAAATCCTGACGGGCCGAGAAGCCGAGTCTCTCCCCGACCTTCGAGCCGAGGTTCTTTCCAAGCTGAGACGCCCGACGGGCACTCATGGCCTTCTCGACGAGGTCAGGCACAAGCGCGCCAGGAGGGTCGCCATCATCGTGAACGACATCACGAGACCGACACCTTACGCTGACATCTTGCCTCCGCTTCTGGCCGAACTCCGGGCAGCAGGTATAGCCGACACCGATGTCACGTTCGTCGTCGCCACCGGGATACACCGCGGGCTGACCGGTGAGGAACTTCGCCTGACGCTCGGTAAAGAGGTCTGCGATGCGTACAACGTCGTGAACCATGATTGCGACGACCACGCTAACCTGGTCTCCCTCGGCCGGCTCAGCTTCGGCACGGAGCTTTATGTCAACCGAGTCGTCCTTGAGGCCGATTTCGTCATAGCCACGGGAGTCATCTCCCCGCACTATTTCGCCGGGTTTTCTGGTGGACGCAAAGCCATCCTGCCAGGAGTGTCAGGCCGGAGCACCATCTCGCACAACCACTCGCTCATGACTTCCGAAGCAGCGGCCGTCTGCAACCTCGACCGAAACCCGGTTCACATCGAAATGCTCGAGGCGGCACGGACCACCGGCGTCCAATTCATCATAAACACGGTGACAGACGGCATCGGGAAAACCGCGGCGGTGGTCGCGGGAGATGTCGAGAAGGCATGGCTCGAGGGCGTCAGGATATGCTCGCGCTTCGTTGTCGCCCCGATCAGCCGGGAAGTCGACGTGGCTATTGCGAGCGCAGGCGGGTTTCCGAAAGACATCAATGTCTACCAGGCGCAAAAAGCCATTGACAACGCCGAGCGCGCTGTAAGGAAAGGGGGCACAGTCGTGCTCCTCGCTGAGTGCCCGGAAGGGTTCGGGGAACCGACTTTTGAGACTTGGATGAAGGACGCGCGAAGCCTTGACGACATCTTCCGGCGCTTCGCCGCCGGGTTCGAGCTCGGCGGACACAAGGCTTACAGCTTGGCTCGGGTGCTGCGGGATAAAGAGGTGATCCTGGTTTCCTCCCTCGATGAGGCCGTTGTAAGGAGCCTTTTTCTGACTCCTGCTCGCAACCTCGATGACGCGCTCCACTTGGTGGAGTCCAAACACGGCAGAAAGTACGAGTCCATCATCATGCCTTGCGCGGGGGTTGTAGTGCCAGTGCCGGGAGGTGATGCCGCGGGCGTGTCTTGTGGTGCAAAGCCTTACTGATGTGACGTCAGCACAAACCTGAACTGTGACGAACACAAGGACTACGGGGAGGTAAAGGGAATGCGCGTTGTGACGAGAATCGTTGCCGTGTGGGTGGTCCTGTCGCTGACCCTGGTCGGTTCTGTGGCGTCCGCAGCTCCCAAGTTTCCCGACAAACCG
>JBLNDA010000020.1:0-96049 GCA_050261175.1 Clostridia bacterium | reverse complement strand
GAGATCGGGGCCTGCGGCGACTGGTGCGGGAAATGCCCCCACTTCGGGCGCACTTGCGCCGGATGTCCGTCCAAGGCCGGTGAGTGCAGGTTCCTGAAATGCCTCGCGCAAAGGAACATCGAGCATTGTGGGTCTTGCGAGGAATTCCCGTGTGCCGATCTGACGGGCTTTGTTCCGGATGACAGACTGCCCGCGGGTTTCCACGTTGAAAGCCTCAGGTTCAGGACGAGGCACGGGGAGGATGCTTGGCTCGCGCGGTACCGCAGAGAGTGGCGACACCTTGCGAAACCGAAGTGACCGGCGTCAGGCCGGGGAAGGTCGCGGATGGGCAGTCGCGCGCGGGTCTTGGAATCCATGGAGGGACTGTTGGACGAATGGATAATATGTGATATATTATATGCGGTGGTGGGATATGGACGAACGCATAGTGAGTACGAGCCTTGTTGAACAAATACGAGGTATCCTGCGCGAGGACATCGTGTCTCTGCAGCTTCCCCCCGGCACCCGTCTCGCCGTGGATTCCCTGGCGGAGCGGTTCGGGGTCAGCCGCACGCCGGTCAGGGACGCCTTGAACGCCCTCGTCGAGGAGGGGCTGGTGATGCTCGCGCCGCGCGTCGGCTACTACGTGGTAGAGCTGTCCGCGCAGGACGTGGAGGAGATCGCAGACATCCGGGAGATGATCGAGCTATACGCTCTGCGGCGTGCGATGAAGGAGATGCGGCCGCAAGACATCGACATGCTTCTCAGGGAGACCCGGTCCGTCCGGTCTCTGAGCGGCGACGAGCGGCGCAGGGCGTTCGAGCGATTGGACCGGAGGTTTCACACGGAGATGATCCGCGCGGCGAACAACAGGCGCCTCGGCGATCTCTCCGCACGCATCCTCGCCCTCGTGGATCTCATGCGCAACCTCAACGTGCGGGTTGACAAAGCGCTCGACGAGCACATCGCCATACTCGAGGCAATGCAGAAGGGAGACGCGGCCCTCGCGCAGCGCCTTCTCCAGGATCACCTGGAAGGAGTGCGGCGTGCCATCATCTCTGAGATGACCCGTGAGAAGAGCCCGGCCCCCGCGAACTCAGTAGCGAGTCTTGGTTAGTGCGGGTCACGGGCGGGGCCGCGACCCGGCAGCCTTTGGAGCTGGTGTATCGCACGTGGTGAGCCAAGGAGGACCCTCAGGACAGGTCATGGATGCCTGCGACGCGGTGCCGCCGTTCGTGGTGGCGATAGACGTGGGCACCTCGACGGTCAGGAGCGTGCTGGTGGACGCGACGGCCCGGGTCGTGCCGGCGACCCTGGCCAGGGCGCCCGTGAAGGTGAGAGTATCCGCAAGCGGCGCGAGCGAGATAGACATCGTGGAGCTTGCGGAGAGTGTGTGGGGCTGTGTCGACGTTACGCTCGAGCGGGGCCGGGCTCTGGCGTCCCGTGGCTCGCCAGATGCGGCCTCCATACGCGGGGTGGCTGTCGCAACGTTCGTGGCGAGCGTGTGCGGGCTCGGCAAGGATTCCGAGCCCATAACGCCCCTTTTCACCTGGGCTGACACGCGCGGCGAAGAGGACGCTGCCAGGCTAAGGGCCGCCGTGCCTTGGGCGGAGGTCTACGAACGGACGGGCTGTCCGCTGCACACGAGCTACTTGACGGTGCGGCTCTCGTGGCTGAAACGCGCGCGCCCCGAGGTTTTCAGCCGCGTCACCAGGTGGATGACCATAGGGGAGTACCTCGAGTGGCAGCTTTTCGGACAGGCGCGCTGCAGCTTTTCAGCAGCGTCGTGGACAGGGCTGCTCGACCGGACACGCCTGACGTGGGACGGCTTCCTCCTCGATTTGCTAGGGATCTCGGGCGGGCAATTGTCTCCCCTGGTTGACGTGGACGAACCGCTCGTCGGCCTAAGGTCTCCGTTCGCGGAGCGTTGGCCTGAGCTGGCCGATGTCCCGTGGTTTCCGGCCATGGGGGACGGTGTTGCCCACAACCTCGGCAGCGGAGCGGGGGATTCGCGCCACGTGGCCCTCGCGCTCGGCACGAGCGGCGCGCTTCGAGTCGTGGAACCGGGCGATCCCCACGTGATCCCGGGGCTGTGGGTGTACAAGGTCGACCGTCACCGGAGCCTGGTCGGGGGAGCGCTGAGCGAGGGCGGCAACATCCTGATGTGGCTCACGCGGATCCTTCGCTTCTGTCAAGGTCCGGAAAAAGCGAGGGAGGGAGCTGCTGGTGAGTCGGCTTGGGAGAAGACTGTGGCCGACATGGCGCCCGATTCGCACTCCCTCACGGTCTTGCCCTTTATCGCGGGCGAACGCAGCCCGGGATGGCATACTGGAGCCCGGGCCACCATTACGGGCATGAGCCTTGCGACCACCCCCGAGGAGATAGTGCGGGCGGGCCTTGAGGCCGTGGCGTACAGGTTCGCGGAGATATCGGCGAGGCTACCCGCTGCAGGCGAAGACGGAAGGATGATCATCGCATCAGGCGGAGCCTCGCGAATCGGCGTGTGGCTGCAGATACTTGCGGACGTACTGGGGCGGCCGGTGGTGCAATCCCGCGAGCCCGAGCCGTCTGCGCGGGGGGCTGCGCTCGTCGCGTGGCGCGCGCTGGGGACCTTGGGAGACGGCCCCGACCCGCCCGCCGCGCTTGGCAGGGTCTTCGCGCCGGACGATGCGAGGCATACCCGGTATCTCGAAGGCTTGGCGCGGCACAGGGCGCTGTACGCGAAGTTGATGGGCGACAACGTGAAAGGATGCACGGATTGAGAAGGCTGTGACGAAGAAGGGCGCGCGGACAGACCCGGAGGCTGTCAACAGGAGGCCATGGCGTGACTACGTTTGATGGGAAGCGTTTTGAGCGCAGGCTCTATCCGGAAGGTTCACTCGTCGGGTTGCGGCCGGAGGGTTTCCACGGCCTCGACGTGCCGATGCCTCGGGGCCTGTGGGTGCGCCAGCCGGTCGACCGAAGCAAGGTCGGTGACGTTCGCGCGACGGTTCGCCGGCAGATAGTGCGGTCAGGCCTCGACGCCAGGATACCCGCAGGCGGGCGCGTGGCTGTCGCGGTCGGGAGCCGTGGGATTGCAGGCCTGCCTGAGATTGTCTCCGCCGTAGCCGAGATCGTCCGCGAACGGGGCGCCGTCCCGTTCGTCGTTCCGGCGATGGGCAGCCACGGAGGCGCCACGGCCGAGGGACAGAGGCAGGTTTTGGCTGACTACGGTATCAGCGAGCGCGCGCTTGGCATCGAGGTCCGGGCGTCCATGGACGTGGTGGAGCTGGGGCGCTTGGATTCAGGCGTGCCCGTTTACTTCGACCGCGAGGCTTACGAAGCGGACGGGGTCATCGCGGTCAACAGGGTCAAGCCGCACACTTGCTTCCGCGGCCCGATCGAGAGCGGCCTCGTCAAGATCCTCGCCATCGGCCTCGGCAAGCACAGGGGCGCCAGCGTTCTCCACGCGGCAGGTTTCTCCCGGTTTCCCGAGCTGCTCCCCCAGGCAGCCCGGGTGATCTTGGCAATGACACGGGTTTTGTTCGGCGTCGCCACCGTCGAGAACGCCACCGAAGAAACAGCTCTTATAGAGGCGGTACCGAGCGAGGAGATCCTGAGCCGCGAACCCGAGCTGCTCCGGATAGCCCGTGAGAAGATGGGGCGGTTTCTTTTCGATTCCTGCGACGTGCTGGTCGTGGACGAGATAGGCAAGGACATCAGCGGCGACGGGATGGACCCCAACGTGACGGGGCGGTATTCCGAGCCTACGATGACGGGCGAGGACGGCTTCCGGGCACAGAGGATAGTCGTTCTCGGGCTCACACCTGAGGCTCACGGCAACGCCAGCGGGATCGGCGTGGCGGACATCATCACACAAGACGTGCTCGACGGGATCGATTTCGTGGAGATGTACACGAACGCGGTGACTTCCAGGGTTCTCACGTCGGCGAGATTGCCCGTGGTAGTGCCGACGGCCCGTGACGCCGTCGCGCTCGCCCTCCTGACGGTGACCGGCGTCAGTCCCGAGAGGGCGCGGGTCGTGCGAATCCACAACACGTTGCAACTGGAGCGAATCTGGGTGTCCGAGCCGATGTGGGAGACGCTGTCGGGCCGGGACGGATTCGAGGCGCTCACGCCTCTCGCTCCTCTCCAGATAGAAACACGGACGTATCCGGCGAAAGGAGGTGACGAGCATAGTAGGGTGAATGCCCGGTTCGGTGGAACACTCTGACGAGGCGGTGTCTGCGGTGGAGCAGCACGCCGGGGATTCGAGGCAATCTGGAGCTCGTGTGAGAATGCCCACTACGCAAGGGAGGAAAGCGCGATGAAGTGGCATGTGAGGTTTGTCACCTTGTTCGTTGCCGTGGCACTCTTGGGAGCCATGGGCACGGCGGCAGCGGCGGGCGCATCGCAGCCGTACAAAGGAACGGCTCTCAGGGTCGTCCTTGCGAACCACCCTTGGGCGGATGCCATCCGGCCCCTTATCCCCGAATTCGAGCAAGCCACGGGCATCAAGGTGAATGTGGAGTCTTACTTCGAGGATCAGCTCACTCAGAAGCTGACCGTGGAGTTCGCCTCGGGGACGTCCACCATCGACGTGTTCATGCAGAGACCTCTCCAGGAAGCCAAGCAGTTCCACAAGAACGGATGGTACACCGATCTGAAGCAGCTCATCGACGATCCCAAACTCACCCAGGCCGACTGGGATTTCGCCGATTTCTTCCCGGCGGCGGTCCAAGCCGAGACGGTGAAAGGTTTCGTGACTGGGATACCCATCGTGACGGAGCAGGAGATCATCTATTACAGAAAGGACCTGTTCGAAAGGGACGGCATGAAGGTCCCCACGACGCTGGCCGAACTCGAGGCTGCAGCGAAGCATTTCCACAACCCCAGCAAGGGGATTTTCGGTATAGTATCCCGAGGTCAGCGTTCACCGGCCGTGACGCAGTTCTCCAGCTACCTCTACAGCTTTGGTGGAACGTTCGACAAAGACGGCAAGGCCATGCTCGATACGCCTGAAGCCATCAAAGCGTTCACGTTCTATGGAGACATGCTTCGCAAGTACGGTCCCCCCGGGGTGCTCAACATGAGCTGGCCGCAAGCCCTGGCCATCTTCGCCCAAGGCAAGGCGGCCATGTACACCGATGCCTCGGTGTTCTATTCGAACCTCCTCGACCCGGCGCAGTCCGAGGTGGGCGACAAGGTGGGTTTCGCGGTCTTCCCGGCGGGACCGGCGGGGGCGAGACCGTACTCGATCGTGTCCTGGGGGCTCTCCATGAGCGCCACCTCGCGGCACAAGGAAGCCGCGTGGGAATTCATCAAGTGGGCTACGAGCAAGGAGACGACCCTCAAGACTCAGAGCCGGCAGGTGCCCAGCGCACGCGCTTCGGCCTGGGAGACCGAAGAGGGGATAAAGAACTTCCCTGCGCAGCTCGTGTCCGTCATCGCACAGTCAGGCAAGATCGGCCTTCCGTACGACCGGCCTAATGTCATCGCGGTCGGCCAGGCAAGAGACATCATCGGCTCTGTCATAGTCACCGCCATCGAAGGTGGCGACGTGGCCGCGGCGGCCAAGAAAGCCAACGCAGAATACCAGGCACTCCTCGACAAAGAGAGGTAGCCGGCGGGAGCCGCGGCTGGAGACAGGCGCCCGGGACAGCCTTGAGGGTGCCGTGGACCGTGGAGCCACGGATCTGTCTGCGGACCGGATTGCGCCGGTGTGACCTGGCGTCGAAACGCGGCATCAGCATAGGTGATGGGCGAGAGGGCCCCGAAGTCAGGCCGGGGCCCCCTCGCCAGGCGCAACATGGAGGTGGGTCAGGTTGCGGGGCGTCTGGCTCGACAGGAACCTCCGATACGTTTTTCCGTTGCCAGCGCTGGCGTTCATCTTCGTCATGATGGTGTTTCCCATCGCATACACGCTCAGGCTTTCGACTACGGAGTGGAGCATGTCATCCATGGCGCCACCGGCGTGGGTGGGTGTGGCGAACTATGCGTCACTCCTTCTGCGTGACCACAGGTTCGCGGGGGCGGTGTGGCGAACCTTCTACTTCACCATCCTCGCAGTGACCTTGGAGACGTCGCTGGGGGTGGCCATCGCCCTTGCGCTCAACCGCGATATGCGTGGCAAGAACCTAATCAAGACCATCTTCTTGCTCCCGATGGTCGCCACGCCCGTGGCCGTCGGCATGGTATGGTTGCTCATATACGAGCCCACGATAGGTGTGGCCAATTACTTCCTGGGCCTCTTGGGCCTACCGCCGCTGCACTGGCTGGCTTCTCCCCGGCAGGCCTTGCCGTCGCTCGTGCTCGTGGACGTGTGGCAATGGACACCCATGATCACGCTCATCGTACTCGCGGCGTTGACGGCGCTGCCCCGCGACCCATTCGAGGCGGCGCTGGTCGACGGCGCGACGCCGTGGCAGACCGTCCGGCACGTCACGCTCCCTCTGTTGCGGCCCGCGATCGTGGCTGCGATGACGCTCAGGGCCATCGACGCTCTGAAGACTTTTGACATCATCTACACGATGACTCAGGGCGGCCCTGGGTTCGCATCAGAGACTCTGAACATCTACTCGTTCGTGCTCGGTTTTCAGTACTTCCAGATGGGCAAGGCCTCCGCGCTGCTGATGATCTTCTTCGCGATAGTGCTCGGGTCGGCCATAGTTCTGAGCTGGGCCCGAAGACCGGTCGAGACCTGATCGGGGGTTGCAGGAGTGTCCAGAGTGCAACTAGACGAAGTACGGGGCGACACGCGGACCGCGGCTCCATGGCGCAATGCTCATAGCCGCGCGATGCGACAGACACGGTTGTGGAAAGAGATAGGGTACGGGGTTCTGCTCTTCGTCATCATAGTGCCGTTCGTCTTTCCGTTCTTCTGGATGGCGGTGTCCTCGCTGAAACGTCAGGCCGACATCATCCGGATTCCTCCTTCGTGGATCTTCAAGCCGACGTTGTTGCATTACCAGGAGGTGTTCGGGCAGTACCAGTTCACGCACTTCATGTGGAACAGCCTCGTCATTGCGGCGGGCTCCACCTTCTTCTCGCTCGTTCTCGGCTTACCAGCCGCGTATTCCATCGCGCGTTTCCGCCAAGGCAAGCTCTCGTTGGTGATCCTCGTCGCGCGTATCGTTCCCGGGATCACGTTCCTCATTCCCTGGTTCATACTCTTCTCCAGGCTGCGGCTGGTGGACACGTACACGTCCCTGATCCTCAGCCACATGCTTGTCGGGTTGCCATTCATCATCTGGGTCATGGTGCCTTTCTTCGAATCCCTGCCGAAGGAACTGGAAGAAGCGGCGATGGTCGACGGTTCCACGCGGGCGGGGGCTTTCTCGCGCGTTCTACTGCCGTTGACCGGCCCCGGGATACTGACCAGCTCGATCCTGTCATTCGTTTTCTCATGGAACAACTTCATGTTCGCGGTGGTCCTCACGGGAGCGCGAACCCGCACTCTGCCCATCGCGGTGTTCAACTTCCTGTCTTATTCCGAGATCAACTGGGGCGGACTCATGGCGGCGGCCGTAGTCATCACCGTGCCGATTCTCGTCATAGCGCTCATCGCTCAAAGATACATCATCGCGGGCTTGACAGCTGGGGCCGTCAAAGGATGACCGGATGCGGGGATCGCCGGAACTCAAGAGTGGCGCTGGCGACAGCGGACGACACGCGTGCGAAAGAGAGGGCGGAAAGACGATGGAGAAGCGGACGCGCGGAAGCGCCGGCCAGGGGGACGGCGCGCGCGGAGCCGACGAGTGTGTGACGGGGAAGAAAGCGGACGTGGGGCTGGTGGGCCTCGCGGTGATGGGGCAGAACCTGGTCCTCAACATGGCTGACCATGGGTACAGGGTGGCGGTGTTCAACCGCACCACGGCCACGATGGAGGAGTTCGTGGCGAAGACGCAGGCGGCTGGATATCGCGACAGTGTAGTCCCTGCGTGGTCGGTCGCCGAGCTTGCGAGGGTTCTCTCAGTGCCGCGCCGCATCGTATTGATGGTGAAGGCCGGCGCTGCGGTGGACGCTGTCATCGAGCAGCTGGTGCCAGTGCTCGAGCCGGGGGATGCGGTCGCCGACTGCGGCAACTCGCACTTCATGGACACGCTACGAAGGCAGAAAGCCCTCGCGGAGCGCGGCCTGCGTTACCTTGGGGTTGGAGTCTCGGGCGGCGAAGAAGGGGCGAGACACGGGCCCAGCATCATGGTGGGAGGGGACCCGGAAGGCTGGACGCTGTTTCGGGATGTCTTCCGCGACATCGCGGCAAGAGCGCGGGAGGACGGCGAGTCGTGCGCAGCGTATCTGGGCCCCGGTGGCGCCGGCCATTTCGTCAAGATGGTTCACAACGGCATCGAGTACGCCGACATGCAACTGATCGCCGAGGCATACCACCTGATGCGGGAGCTCCTCGGCCTCGGGGCCGCGGAGGCTGCGGATGTGTTCGCGCGTTGGAACCGGGGGGAACTCGGGTCGTATCTCATTGAAATCACCGCGGATGTCTTGAGGCGGATCGACGACGAGACGGGACGTCCCCTGGTCGACGTGATCTTGGACCAGGCGGAGCAGAAGGGGACCGGCAAGTGGACCAGCCAGGAGTCGCTGGACCTGGGCGTCCCGGCGCCAACCATCGCTGAGGCCGTGTTCGCGCGGTTTGTATCAGCGCTTAAGAGCGAGCGTGAGCGCGCTTCGCGAGTATTGCCGGGGCCGGAGCCCCGAGTGGCTGAGGAGGCCGGCATGGTGCGCGGCGCGCCTCCCGGTCCCACCCGGAGCGAGCCGGGCGAGCCGGACGAGCGGGGCGAGCGGCCAGACGATGGTGAACGAGCGGGAACACGAGCCGCCATGGGACATATCGAGCAGGCGCTCTACGCCTCCAAGATTTGCTCGTACGCGCAGGGCTTCGCGCTTCTGAAGCAAGCGTCGGTGGAATACGGTTGGGGGCTCGACCTTGCGGCCGTGGCGCGGATCTGGAGAGGCGGGTGCATCATAAGAGCGCGCTTCCTGGATCACGTGGCTGAGGCGTTCCGCAGCGACCCGCACCTCGGTAACCTGCTCCTCGGGGAGCACTTCCGCCAAGCGGTGGTATCAGCCCAGCCTGGGTGGCGCAGGGTGGTGAGCGCTGCTGCTTTGCACGGGTTGCCGGTGCCCGCTATGGGCTCAGCCCTCACGTGGTACGACTCATACCGGTGCGGCTTCTTGCCTGCCAACCTTATCCAGGCCCAGCGCGACTATTTCGGCGCCCACACATACAGGAGGGTGGATCGGCCGGGTGTCTTTCACACGGAGTGGAAGCGCGGAGTTTGAAAACGTGGCGCAAGTCCGCGCAAGGAGGGGACTTCGATGTTGGCAGCGGTTCTTGAAGGCCCGCGGCAGCTCGTCCTGAAAGACGTTCCGAAGCCGCAGCCCGGGCCGGGTGACGTGGTGGTTCGGGTGGCGGCGTGCGGGGTGTGTCACACCGACTACTCGGCTTTCACTGGGGCGAGGCGCAACTACAAGCCGCCGATGATCATGGGGCACGAAATCTCCGGCATCGTGGACGAGGTCGGTCCGGGAGTCGGGGACCTCCGCGAGGGGGATGAGGTGATCGTGTCTCCCGCGGTGTACTGCGGTCGGTGCAAGATGTGCCGTCTCGGCATGCATCACTACTGCGAGCACGGGGCGGTCATCGGCGGCGACGGCTTCGAGCGCGTCTTGGACGGTGGCTTCGCGGAGTACGTGCGTGTTCCGGCGAGCAGCGTGTTCCGAAAGCCGCCCGGGCTGTCGTTCATCGCCGCGGCCTTGACTGAGCCGCTTGCCGGTTCGTACAAGGGGCTTGTCGAGTACAGCCAGATCCGCGTGGGAGAGGATGTGGTGATCATCGGAGCCGGCTCCATGGGCCTGCTCGTGACGCAGATAGCCAGGGCTGCCGGGGCCGGCCGCCTCGTGTTGATAGATGTCGAGCGGTACAAGCTCGAGCACGCGCTCATGTGCGGAGCAACCCACGTCATCAACTCACGCGATGAGGACCCGGCTGAGTCGGTGAGGCTGATCCTTCCAGGAGGGCCCGACATCGTGTTCGAGGCGGCGGGCGCCATCGAGGCCGCCAGCCTCGCGTTCCGGCTCTGCAGGAAAGGGACGCGCGTGAACATGTTCGGGGTGATCGTCCCAGGCACGATAGACGTGTCGCCCGCGACGATCCATTTCACCGAGATCCGTATGGACGCGTCATTCTCGGTCACTCCGCGCGTCATGGCCAAAGCGATAGACTTGATGGAGAAAGGCCTTGTGAACCCGGAGGAGATCGTGACGCACCGCCTGCCGCTCGCGCGCATCCATGAAGCCATGCGTCTCATGGGAGAGCCTGACAGGATAAAGGTTGTCATCGAGAACATGGGATGACGCCCGAGGCGGCGGGCCCGATGGAGGACTATCGAGGCAGGCGGCGAAAACTAACTTGCCGCGTGATCTTGACGAGGCGGAGGTGATGTTCGTCTCAGTGAGAATCGTGCGCCCGGGTCCGAGCATCCAGTGACAAGAAATGAAAGGGAGGCTGAGGCGAATGGCAAGCGGAGCATGGTTGGTTGTCGCGCTTGTCGTTGTGGTCGTGTTCATCATCTACACCACCGCAAGCGTGCGGATGCACGCCTTTCTTGCGCTGATCCTTGCGTCTTTCATAATGGGCCTGCTGGCGAAAATGCCCGTGCTGGCAATCGTCGACAACATCACTGCCGGCTTCGGGAGCACGGTTTCCTCCATCGGCATAGTGATTGCGCTAGGTGCCGCCATGGGAACCATACTCGAGAGAAGCGGCGGAGCGGAGACGATGGCCCGGACCATGCTGCGCCTGGTCGGGCGCGCCCGTGCGGCTCTCGCGATGGCTCTGACCGGATACGTGGTGTCCATCCCCGTTTTCTGCGACTCAGGGTTTGTCATCCTCTCCCCCCTGAACAAGGCTCTTGCCGCAGCGACCCGCACCAACCTGGCGACCATGGCGATAGCGCTTTCGATGGGCCTGTATTCCACGCACACCCTGGTTCCGCCGACGCCCGGGCCCATCGCCGCCGCCGGAACCATCGGGGCGGATCTGGGTCGGGTCATCATCTATGGACTCATCGCGGCGTTCCCCGCGATGCTGGCTGGCTGGTGGTTTGCTGAGAAGGTTGCGTCGAAGTACTCGGTCGCGGCCGCTGATGAGACGAGCGGCCCACTGCAAGACAGCGCTGCCGAGGAGAAGGTCCTGCCTTCTCCTGTCAAGTCGTTCGCGCCCATCATCGTTCCGGTGATTCTCATACTCCTCAAGTCTGTCGCGGACCTTCCCAGCGCGCCGCTGGGAAGAGGCGGCTGGAAGACCCTCTTCGACTTCATCGGGCATCCGGTCACCGCTCTCCTTCTCGGCACCTTCCTCGCTCTGCTGACCGTGCCCAAGCTGAGCCGCGAGGTTTGGGGCGACTGGATAGGGACGGGCGTCACGACGGCGGGATGGATAATCCTCATTACGGCCGCGGGAGGTGCGTTGGGGAACGTCATTCGTGCGACGCCCCTCGCGGGTTACCTGGGCACGACCCTTGGTAGGTGGCACATGGGAATTCTCCTTCCCTTCCTTGTGTCCGCTGCCCTGAAGACCGCCCAGGGGTCTTCCACGGTTGCCCTGATCACCACGTCGGCCCTCATGGCTCCGCTTCTCACCCCGCTCGGACTGGGCGGGGAGACAGCGAAGGCTCTCGTGGTTCTCGCCATCGGAGCGGGTTCCATGGTCGTGTCCCACGCCAACGACAGCTATTTCTGGGTCGTGACTCAGCTATCCGGGATGGATGTGCCGACCGGTTACAAGTGCCAGACCGTCTCGTCGCTTGTCACCGGGGTCACAGCGATCGTTGTCATCGCCATAATGGCTTGGGTGCTTGTGTAGAATAACTTGGGCGCCCGTGTAAGCGGACCGGGAACAGAGAGGGGGCGGCCTCGGGGAACCCCGGGGGCTGCCCCCGTTTCCCGCGAGGGCTGCCAAGGCGGGGCGGTCGAGGCGCGTCGTGAACGCAAGTTCGAGGGTGCGGGGCCTTTGACGAGGCCGGGCGTGAAACCTGGCGCACCGGTCGCGGCGGCTTGTTGCGCCGCGGCGGTCGGGGCGGGATACACGGAATCGGAGGGGCAGCGGCTATGATTGGAAATGGCCGGGGCGACATTGAGCGGCATGGAGGGAACGAAGCCGCGCGGGAAGCGAAGGGACGCCTGGTCAAGGAACGGATCGTGAAAGACGACGGCCGCTATCTCATCTACTACAGCTTCAAGAGCTCAAACGGGGAGAGCGGTTCCGGAAGCGGCCCTGCGGCAGCGGGCTCAGCGGTCGCTGGGCCGGCCAACGGGAGGGGAACGGAGAGTGTCTGAGCTTCGCTGGAACCCGCTGCTTGCGGAGTGGGTGGTAACAGCCACCCATCGTCAGGAGCGCACGTACCATCCGCACGCCCGCTATTGCCCGCTGTGCCCCACGCGTCCGGGGGCGCTCCCGACGGAGGTGCCCGCGGAAGATTACGAAATCGTGGTCTTCGAGAACAAGTTTCCGTCGTTCTCCCGCGTCCCGCCCGAGCCGAGCGTGGAGGGGGACGACTTGTACCAAGTGAGGCCGTGCGAAGGCTCCCTCGCTCGCAACAGCCCGAACATCCGCGGCGGTGGGCCGCGTCCGAGGTTTGCGGAAGACGGGGCGGGTGTGGTTCGTCTCTGAACGGGAGCGAGAAGATGTCGCTGACCACTGGAAGGGGTTGCCGGTGATTGCGCGAAGAGCATCAGAACGCTGGGGCGAGGCCGGACGACATTGAGATCCCGCGCCGCTACGGACGACCGCCGGTGATCGTGTTCGGCGACGCGCTCGTCGACCATGTATGCGAGATCG
Source organism: Clostridia bacterium (assembly GCA_050261175.1). Classification (GTDB taxonomy): domain Bacteria; phylum Bacillota; class SHA-98; order UBA4971; family UBA4971; genus UBA6256. The sequence continues at coordinate 83,235 of JBLNDA010000020.1, read as the reverse complement.
ACGAAATGCCGGCGGCAGGCGGGGATGCGGTGATCCGTTCGTCCGGGAAGTACCCCGGAGGGGCGGGGCTTAACACCAGCACGGGCCTGGCAACGCTTGGGGTCTCTTGTTGCCTTGTTACAACGGTGGGCGACGACGAGGACGGGCGTCATCTGCGTCGCCACCTCGAGGCCGCGGGCGTGGACGCTTCGCATGTCCGCTCGAAAGGGGCCACCGGGTACGTGCTTTCATTCGCTGACTCGAGCGGTGAGCGAACCATGTTCTCGTACCGCGGAGCCTCATCTGCTCCGGTGGAGATGACGTCGGGCCTGGAACGAGCCCTCGAGAACACCCCGCTCCTCCTGGTCTCGGGGTACAGCTTACAGGATCGTGAGCAAGCGAGGACGTGCCTGGATGCCGCTGAAAGGGTGGGGAGGGCGGGAGGGATGGTCGCCTTCGATCCCACTCCGGTCGCGGGCCGGCTCGCACGCGGCGTCCTCGAGCGGATGCTTGCAGCCGCCGATGTCTTGCTCGCCAACGGCCCCGAGCTGCGTATTCTCTCAGGGTGCGAAGCCGTGGAATCCGGAATTCGAGCCATCCTGCAACGCGCGCCGTGTCTCGGACTGAAACTGGGGCAGTGCGGGTCGATTGTGGCGCTGGGGCCGGCGGCGGCCACCTCCCACGTGCTTGGCGTGAGCGGGCTGAAAGAGACTGAGCTTGAACCCGCTATCTTCAGGTGCCCTGCGCGCCCGGTCAAAGCCGTCGATACCACGGGAGCTGGCGATGCGTTCAACGCCGGCTTTCTCGCTGCGTTGCTTTACGGGATGCCGCCCCGCGCCTGGGGTGAATGGGGGAACAGCATGGCGGCCCGGGTCATCGTCAGGAAAGGTGCCTCCCATGGCGCGCCAGCCCCCTGAGGCGTTCACCGCGTCGCACACCGCCTCGGTACTCGTGGCGCGGCAAGACGAGAATGCGGCAAGATGCTCGACGCGGGACAAGCTGTCGAGGGGGAACTGAGGAAGCCAAGCCGCGCAGAGACGAGACTCGGGATCCTCCCGGCGGCACACCTCCGCATCTCCCAGACGCCAGCCGCCTCATGACGGCCGGGGTACGACACCCCGAGGTTATCTTGGGCTGCGGGCCCCCTGCGAGCCTATGGCTGACGCGCCTCCCCGTCGCCTTTCGACAGCGTGAAGAGGCGTTCCGCCATCCCGGCGATGGTGTCACGCCACGCCAGCTTGGCGAGCCGCCCTTCCGGAATCCCTCTCTCCGCGTAATAGGCCCCAGCGAGCTGCCTGTATACCGCACCGGTCGTGTCGGCGTCGCTCCCGAGATTGACGGCCATGAGGCAGCCGTCCCTGAAGGAATCACTATGGTAGAAGGCCCAAAGCGCCGCCTCCAGCGACTCCACGACATATCCCGAGCCACGTATCTCGGGTGGGTTGCGGCGCTTGAACGACCCTTGTGCGATCTTGTCTATCTCAGGCTTCGCCTCCTCATCTCGCTGATGCCTGCGGCCTGCCGGGTGAAACCCTTGTTCGCACCGGGCGATTCCCCGCCTGCAAGCCCGCGCTGGTTCATGAATTCGACCGAGTCCGGCCGCATCCTCCTCCGGGGACAGCCGCCACGCCAACGTAGAGGGTCTGGGTGCCCGTCCGGACAGCGCCACGTCGTTGTCTGACTAAGCCGTTTCGCGATGAATCGAAAGACACCGCGCTTGACAAGTGCCGTAAAGCTCATTATGATAGAGATAAGTTTATGATATAAACAATAGGAGGGCAGGTTGATCATGGGGGGCGGCAAAGAGACAGAACGAGTGATTGAAGACCTGAAGCTCATCAAGGCGGCCATAGCCAAGAGCGGCGGGATCATGAGGTGGCTTCCCGTTTCTCAGGTCATGCGCGTTGTGTACCTGATAGCCGGGCTGGCGATAACGGCTTTCTGTGGCGGATTGTACCTTCTTGCCCGACGTTACGGGAGTTTCGCCGAATCGCCGGCTTGGGTGCGGATCACCTTGCTCGGCCTGGGTGTCGCCGCCTTCCTTGTCGGTGGCGCCTTCAAGGTCTCGGGCATGATGGTGGCCGCTCGCAAGATCCGCTCGGACTACACGCTATTCCGTCTAGTGGAAGAGGTGTGCAGCGAGCAGACCGTTCTGATACTCGTCCCATTTGTCGCAGCGGGAGCGGGCGTTGTTAGCTTCCTTGCCACCCGGGGCTTTGCGGCATACATCGTCCCGGCGGTGGCGATCCTTTTCGGGCTGGTGATGAACGCCCTTGTGAGCGTGTTCTACTTCAAGGAGCTTGTCGTCAGCGGAGATTGGCTCATCGCCACAGGCTTGGTCGTCTTGTTCCTGGGAGATAGGTTGGCTCCTTTGCTGGGGCTCATACTGACATTCGGTCTCGGGTTCATCGTGGCTTTCGTCAGCGGCAGCATCGTTGCGGGGATCGAGGATCGCGGAGGAGAACACGGCCGTGAGTGAGGACAAGGGTGGTTTCGCCATTGATAGAGTGATCCATGAACGGGCGAGGCTGCTCATCCTCACCTACCTGGCAAGCCAGACGAAAGACCGGGTGCTCTTCAATGAGCTCAAGGAGAATTTGAGGCTCACGGCGGGGAACCTCTCCGTTCAACTAAGAAACCTTGAAGCAGCCGGCTATGTCCGGATCCACAAACGTATCAAGGGGAACAAGCCCGAGACGAGCGTTTCTTTGACGGCGGGAGGCTACGAGGCCTTGCACTCGTATCTCGACCAGATGGAAGGGATCATCCGTTCTGTGAAGGAGCCCCGCGTGGGCCCGGACCCAGAGGGGGAGTCGTCGTGATCGAAGTGTCCCATATCTTCCATGACTACACGGGCGAAAATGAAGCTCCTAGGCATTGCGGGTCTTCGCGAGGCGGCGCACAGGCGCGCCGGCCCGTATTCGACAGGAGAAGCATGAGGGCACCATCAAGGCGTACAGGGTGAGCCCAGGGGGAGCGGGTGCTTACATTCGTCAAAGACCCTCGTCTTCGCGGCAGTGGGCACTCCTTACGGCTGTGGGATGCTCCTGTCGACTGATGAAGGCGGGCGCACGCTCCGGGCCGAGACGGCCGTCACGAAACGAGTCCTCGCGCTGGGCCGATTCTGAGACTGACCGTGCTCGCCTCTGACTCGGCGGCACGGGCCGGCCTCCGGGCGCAATGCGCGGGGCGCGCGTTTTGAGCTGGCGGGGGACGGAGACGGGCTACCGGCGCCGAACCGCTCCTCCAAGCGCTGCGACCACGGCACGACGACAATGCCTGCTATTCCCAGCGACGCCACTGGTATGGACACGCACTTTCAGAGGTTCAGTTCATATCTATACTAGTGAGTCTTTCGCAGGGGGTGGCAGGCACGTGCTAGGTCTCCTGATAAGCTCGGCATTGCTTCTGCGGGGATTGTGGCTCCTTGCGTCCTACATATCCAGCGGCAATGTGTTCCCGCCGCCCCTTTCCGAGAAAGAGGAAGCCGAGATCCTGGCGCGGAAGGAGAAAGGCGATGAGGAGGCCAGAGATATCCTGATCGAGCGCAACCTCAGGCTCGTCGCGCACATAGTGAAGAAATTCGAGGGGACCGGCGAAGACCAAGACGACCTCATATCCATAGGAACGATCGGCCTCATAAAGGCCATAGACACCTTCAACCAGAGGAAGAGGACGAGGCTTGCCACGTACGCCGCACGGTGTATCGAGAATGAGATTCTGATGCATCTCCGAGCGACGCGGAAGAGCAAGGGAGAGATCCTCCTGTACGACCCCATCGGTGCAGACAAAGAGGGCAACGAGATCACCCTCATCGACGTGCTGGGGAGCGAGCCTGACGAGGTGACCCTCGTCGTCGAGGGCGCGGTGGAGGAAGGCAAGCTCGCGGAGAAGGTGCGCGAGCTCACCAGGCGTGAGAAGAAGGTCATCGAGATGCGCTACGGGCTTGCGGATGGGCTGCGCAGGACGCAGAGGGAGATCTCGAAGCACCTGGGCATTTCACGCTCCTACGTGTCGCGCATCGAGAAGCGAGCGCTCCTGAAACTGCAAAGGGAGATGATCGCCGAAGGCTTCAATTGAAGGCGCGGAAACGGACTGCAGCGTGCGGGCGCCCGGCGCGAGTCGCCGGTGTCGTTCGCCCTCCGAATTGCCGGCAACGCAGCGGCCCATCGCCAATACGCCAATACAGCGAGAAAACGCCGGCGGCTCCACGCCCGGCGGTCTTCCGGCCACCCGGCCGGCGCGCGGGGCCGCCTTCGGGCGCCTAGGTCTCTCCTTTGGCCCGCGCAACTCGAGGTCGACGATCCTCGCTGAAACCCGGCATGCATGGTATAATACCGGCATAGGCACCAATGCTGCCTGGAGGGATCGACTTGCTGTCCATTTTGTGCCCCGACCTCTACGTGCCGTCCATCTGCCGAGTCGACCTCTCGCAGCTCACAGCGCGCGGCATAAGAGGTATAGTGCTCGACATCGACAACACGTTCGTCGATTGGGGGAGTGTGGACATCCCAGCCGGGGTGTTGGCCTTCCTCGACGATGCGAAGGCGCGGGGTATCCGGCTTTGCGTGCTGTCCAACAACCTTCGCAAGCGCATAGAGGCCATCTCGCGCACCCTCGGAATCCCCGCTGCGAGGGGCCTAAAGCCGATGCGATCCGCATTCCGCGCCGCACTGGCCCTCCTCGGAACTTCTCCCCAGGAGACCGCTGTCATAGGAGACCAGATCTTCACCGACATCCTCGGTGGAAACCTCGCCGGCATGTACACCATCCTCGTCGTCCCCACGTCACGCAGGGAGTTCGTGACAACCCGCGTCATCAGGAGGCTTGAGAGGGCTGTTCTCGGCTGCCTCGCCAGGAGAGGCATGCTGGCCCTCGGGGGCTGTGAGGCCCCGGCGCAGCGCAGCGCCGCATGCCGCCCGCGATAGAGAAGAGCAAACAGCGCCCGGCTGACGGAAGGCCGGGATACGCAGCATGTCCCACGCGCATATTAACCGACGGGGCACTCGTGCCCGATTCTGAAGGTTTTTGTTTCCTCGCGTAGAAAAACTAGGGCAGAGCTTGCGCGGGGAGGCAGTGACTTGTTTGCGGAGGTAGTCGTGGATGTCCCGACCGTGAAGGCGGCGAGGCCGTTCCACTACGGTGTCCCTGAGCGCCTGAGGGGAAGCGTGAAGGTGGGAAGAGCCGTCGTCGTGCCCTTCGGAGGTCGCAGGCTCGTCGGGTACGTCGTGGGGTTCGTGGAGACGCCGGATGTGGCGAATGTCAAGGACATCATCGAGGTGGCGTGGCAGGTGGAACCGCTGCCTGAAGAGATGATGGCCCTCGCTACGTGGATGACGTCACGCTACATGTGCCTGCCCGCGGAGGCCATCGCCCAGATGTTCCCGGCCGCGGTACGCCAAAGGAGGGCAAATGCGAAAACCGAGGCCTTCGTCGAGCTTGCGATATCTTCTGAAGAGGCGAGGGCCTTCATCGCCGGCGCGGAGAGACGCGCGCCCCGCCAGGCGGAGATAGTGCGCGCTCTCCTCGAACGGGGCGGGCGCCTCGTGCGTTCGGGCGGCACGGACACGGCCGTCCGGGCGAGCCCTGACGCGGTCCGTGCCTTGATCCGCAAGGGGATCCTCGCGTCGAAGAGGATAGAGGTCATGCGCAGCCCACTCGGCGCGGCCGCGCCGCGGGCCGGCCGGACGCCCATCCGCTTGACCGCGGACCAGGAAAGGGCCGTGTCGGCCGTCCTTGCAGCCATGGATGAGCGAGGCCCCAAGCCCATCCTGCTCCACGGCGTGACCGCCAGCGGCAAGACCGAGGTGTACATGCGCGCGATAGAAGCAGCGCTTGTCCGTGGGAGCTCCGCCATCGTCCTGGTCCCGGAGATAGCGCTGACGCCGCAGCTTGCGGGGGCCTTCCATGAGAGGTTCGGCGGCCTGGTCGCGCTCCTCCACAGCCGGCTCTCCGCCGGTGAGAGATATGACGAATGGCGGAGGGCGGAGCGGGGCGAAGCCAGGATCGTGGTGGGAGCTCGATCCGCGGTGTTCGCGCCCGTCCGTAAGCTGGGTCTCGTCGTCGTCGACGAAGAGCACGAGAACTCGTACAAACAGGAGGAGTCTCCGAGATACCACGCCCGGGAAGTAGCCTGCGAGCGCGCGAGGGCAGCGGGGTGCGTATGCGTGCTCGGGTCGGCGACGCCCTCGGTGGAGTCGTTCTATCGCGCGAGGACCGGCGAGTACGATTATCTCGCCCTGACTTCGCGCGTGGAAATGCGACCCTTGCCTTCCGTGGAGATCGTGGACATGCGTGAGGAGCTTGCCCGCGGCAACAGGAGCATATTCTCGAGGGCGCTCATGAGAGCCATACGCGAGCGCCTCGCCCGCCGTGAGCAGGTGATACTCTTCCTCAACAGGCGCGGCCATTCCACGTTCGTGCTGTGCCGAGAATGCGGACATGCCCTCCGCTGCCCCGAGTGCGACGTGGCCCTGACCTACCATGCTGAGGAGGGGCGGATGCGCTGTCATTACTGCGACCACGAAGAGGCCGTGCCCGACGCGTGTCCGAAGTGCGGCAGCAGCTACATCAAGTACTTCGGTGCGGGCACGGAGAGGATAGAGCGCGAGGTTACGCGCGTGTTTCCCAAGGCGAGAGTGGTGCGGATGGACCTCGACACCACCCGCACGAAGATGGCCCACGAGAAGATAGTGAACATGTTTCACAGCGGGCAGTACGACATCCTCGTCGGCACCCAGATGGTGGCCAAAGGTCACGATTTCCCGCGTGTCACCCTCGTCGGAGTCGTGAGCGCGGACACCTGCCTCAACCTCCCGGACTACAAGGCGGGCGAGAGGACGTTTCAGCTGCTCACCCAGGCCGCGGGGCGCGCCGGCAGGGGTGAGAGGCCCGGAGAGGTGATCATTCAGACCTACGCGCCGGATCACTATTCCGTGCAGCGCGCGAGGGACCACGACTACCTTGGGTTCTATGAGGAGGAGGTCCGCGCCCGGCGCGATCTCCTGTATCCTCCATTCGTGCACCTGGTGCTCGTGGTCGTGTCCGGGGAGGACCCGCGGGACGTGGAGCGGCACGCGACAAGCCTCGGCGCCGCCCTGCGCGTCGCCGCAAGGGACCCGGTCCTGCCGCCGCTGGCGAGGGAGACGGGGCTTGGAGAATCGCCTCCAGGCGTGCGCGTGTTGGGGCCTGCGCCCTGCGCCATGAAGCGGGTGAAGCGGCTTCACAGGTGGCAAGTGCTCGTGAAGGGCGCCCCGGTGGAGGTCGCGACCTCGGTTGTCCGGAGAGGACTCGCGACGTGTCCTGCTCCTCCCCGTGGTATAATGGTTCAGGTGGACGTCGATCCCGAAAGCGTGCTCTAGGAGCGCGCTGGCCTCGAGTCAGCGTTGACCAGGCCACGAACTGGAGGGAGGGGGACGAACTGGTCCTGGAGATACGCAAGTTCAAGGATCCCATTCTCAGAAAGCAGTCCTTTCCTCTCAAGAGGGTGACCAAAGAGATACTCGTCCTCGCCGACAACATGCTGGAGACCATGTACGCCGCGGAGGGCGTGGGGCTTGCCGCGCCCCAGGTCGGCGTGCCGGTCAGGCTCATAGTCGTTGACGTGGGCGACGGCCCGTTGGTGCTCTTCAACCCCCGCATCGTGAGCAGCGCCGGGGAGGCTGCGGCGCGCGAGGGGTGCCTGTCGCTTCCGGGGGTGACCGGTGAGGTGACCAGGGCGGACAGAGTGATCGTGGAGGCCCTCACCCCCAACGGGCAGGGGGTTCGGCGCGTGGAGGGCGAGGGTCTTCTCGCGAGGGCGCTGCAACACGAGGTAGACCATCTCGACGGGATCCTCTTCATCGACAAAGCGACCGACATCGTCGAAGAGCAGGCTGATGAGTGATATGGTTGTCGTCTTCATGGGAAGCCCGGAATTCGCCGTTCCTTCACTTGAGGCGGTCCTCGAGGAGGGGCACGCCGTCGCGCACGTGGTCACCCAGCCTGATAAGGCGAGGGCGCGCGGCAGGCGGCTTGCGCCGACGCCCGTGAGGGAATTCGCTGAGTCGCGCGGGCTGCGCGTGCTCACACCTCAAACGCTGAAAGACGGGCGCATTCTCGCCACTCTGAGGGAGGCGGCGCCCGACGTCATCGTGGTAGTGGCTTACGGTCTCCTCCTGCCGCCGGAGGTCCTGGCTATCCCGAAACACGGGTGCGTCAACGTGCATGCCTCTCTACTACCCAGATACCGGGGGGCCGCGCCGATCGAGCGCGCCATAATGGAGGGCGAACGGGTGACCGGTGTGACCACGATGTACATGGCTGAAGGGTGGGATACCGGGGACATCATCCTTCAGGAAGAGGTCGCCATCGGGGAGGACGTGGCCGCGGGCGAGCTCCGGAAGGAGCTCGCGGAGAAGGGAGCGAGGCTTCTTGCGAGAACGCTCGCTCTCATCGAATCCGGAGAGGCGCCGAGGGTGAGGCAGAACGAAGCAGGAGCGACACACGCGCCCCGAGTGAAGCCGGAGGAGTTCGAGATCGACTGGTCGCAACCCGCGCGCACCATTCACAACCTGGTCAGGGCAGGCAACCCGAAACCCGGCGCGTTCACGAGGCTCGAAGGCGCGATCTTGAAGATTTACAAGGGCCGGCCGGTTTGTGAAGCCCCGGATGTCACCGGCGCGTGCGGCCCGCCTGGAACGGTATGCGAAAGGTTGCCAGAAGGCATTCTGGTGAAAACGGGTGACGGCTTTTACCTGGCCATGGAGGTTCAAGCGGAGGGCGGCAGACGCATGCCGGCCGCGGACTACCTCCGCGGCCACCCGGTGACGCCAGGGACGGTTCTGGGGAGCTGAGGCCGGCCGTTGGTTGAGAGTGGCAATGTGCCACCCAGATCAGCGTAGGGCCCCGGGATTCCCGCGCCGGCGTTCCGACGGGCGCGCCCGCGAGGCCGACGGCGTCCCAAGCGGGGCGTGCTTCGCCAAGATCCAGCCCATCAGGCGGGTGGCCGGATCTCGACAAGCCTTGAGGCGGCCGCCGCCAGGAGCGCGACGCGGGGCCGCGCGATGGTCGCTCGCCAAAGGCGGTGCACGGGTTTAATCTGAGCTCGCGGTCGATTATAATTAGTGTGGACGGGATCTATGCAACCGGTGTCCGGGGGTCAGAGAGGCGGCACCGGTTTCGAGCGGCCGAACTGAATACCGACGTCTGAGGAGGGTTGCGCCATGCTTTTCTGGGACCCAACGTACATTCTGATATTCCCTGCAATCCTGTTCGCCCTGTGGGCGCAGAGCAGGGTGCAGAGCGTCTTCAACACCTATTCGAGGGTGAGGGCACGCAGCGGTGTGAGCGGAGCGGAAGTAGCCCGGCACATTCTCGACGACAGCGGACTGAGTTCCGTGCGGATCGAGCAGATTCCGGGAAGGCTGCAGGACCATTATGATCCGAGGGCAAGAATCCTGCGGCTGTCCCCCGAGGTGTACGGCGGCAACTCGCTTGCCGCTCTCGGCGTGGCGGCGCACGAAGCCGGTCATGCCATACAGCACGCCAGCGGCTACGTTCCGTTGGCCCTCCGTTCGAGCCTGGTGCCGGTTGCGACCTTCGGCTCGAACCTCGCGTTCCCGCTTTTCCTCATAGGATTCATCTTCGCGGGGACCGGCCTCGAATGGCTGATGACCCTGGGGATCTGGCTCTTCGTGGGCGCCGTCGCGTTCTCCGTTGTGACTCTTCCGGTTGAGTACGACGCGAGCAGGAGGGCGCTGGCGTTCCTGGAACGCGGCGGGTACGTGACGAGGGACGAGCTCCGCCACACCGGCCAAGTGCTCAGCGCCGCCGGAATGACCTACCTTGCGGCCACGGCGGTCGCGGTGACGCAGCTCCTGCGGCTTCTCATCCTGCGGGGCAGCCGCAGGGATTGAGAGACCGCTCGGAAGGGCCCGAAAACGAGAACCAAGGCTCCCTTGGTCGGAATGCGGGATGGGTTTTCCTGTGGACGTGGCAGGCAGCGCTCGCGGGGCCGCCCTGCGGGCATTGATGGAGATCGACGAAAGAGGGGCGTACGCCGCAATCGCAAGGGATCGCGCTCTGAAGGTCGTGCGGCTTTCGGAGCGCGATCGCGCTCTTGCGACCGAACTCGTGTATGGCGTGACCAAGATGCGCAAGGCGCTCGATCACGCACTCGGAACCTTCGCCGCGCGTCCCGTGGAGCGAATGGACGCGGTCGTGCGCAACGCGCTTCGTTTGGGTGCCTACCAAGTCCTTTACCTGTCGCAGGTCCCTGCGCCCAGCGCCGTGAGCGAATCGGTGGAACTTGCCCGCACGTTCGGGCATGAAGGGGCTGGTGCCTTCGTGAACGCGGTCTTGCGGGCGCTCGTCCGAGACAGCGGCAAGGTCGTCTTCCCCGATGCTGCCGAGCGGCCGGTGGACCACATCGCTGTGAGGTACTCGCACCCCGAGTGGATGGTCTCGAGGTGGATCCAGCGGTTCGGCTTCGAAGAAACGGCGCGCTTGTGCGCGGCGAACAACGAGAATCCCCCTGTGACAGTTCGGGCGAACGCTCTCAAGACATCCCGAGCGAAGCTCCTTGCCGAGCTTGCCGCGGCGGGCTTCGACGTACACCCGTCGCCGCACGTCCCCGAAGCCGTCGAGGTCCGCGGCGGCGCGGGCCTCTTCAGTCACAGCTCGTACAGAGACGGAGAGTTCTTCGTGCAAGACCAGAGCTCCATGCTCGTATCATACGTGCTCGATCCCGCCCCGGGCGAACGGGTGCTTGACATTGCGGCCGCACCGGGGGGCAAGACGACCCACATGGCCGAGCGCATGGGCGATCGGGGCGAGATAGTCGCTGTGGACTTGCATGAACACAGGATGAGATTGCTGGAAGAAAACGCGAAACGGCTCGACATCCGCTCCATCAAGGCCGTGGTTCGAGACGCTACAAACCTCCTAGCCCGAGGCGGCGACATAACCTCCCGCCCGTTCGATAGAGCCCTCGTGGATCCTCCGTGCACCGGCACGGGCGTGTTGAGGCGGCGGCCGGACCTCAGATGGCGCAGGCGACCTCACGACATCGCCGATCTTGCCGAGATCCAGGCTCGGCTCCTCGCTGCCGCGGCGGCGCTCGTGAAACCCGGGGGTGTGGTCGTCTACAGCACGTGCAGCATCGAACCCGAGGAGAACGCCGGGATTGTTGAGAGTTTCATCGGGGGACACCCCAATTTTTCCCTCGAGCCGGCCGGGCCCTATCTACCCCGCGAGTTCGCTAGGGCCTTCCCCGAGCAAGGCCTGCCTTACGTTGAGACCCTCCCTCACGTCCACGAGATGGATGGCTTCTTCATAGCCCGTATCGTGCGGCACGCTTGAACGTGATCGTGAGCCGCACTGGCATGCGGCCGACATGTGATTGCTTTTCATGGGCATCGCTGCCTGAGAGGTGACCGCCGCCCTTCGCCTGACATCCGCAAACATGACATGCAGAGTTTTGTGGGCATAAAAACCATGCTCCCGGGCAGGGTAATCCTGCAGGCGTAATCGCAGGTCAAGGAGGCGCGCAAAACGTGCCTCCTTGATTGCGACTTTAGGCGCCTGCGACATGTGTCATGCCGGGGGTAACCACGCTTTGAACCGGACGAGTGTCACCGCACGACCAAGGAGCACGCGCACAAGTCTCGACAGCGACGCCGGGATCGATATCGGGGGTAGTGTCAACCAGGCCACGGCCGACGCAGACGGCTCCGGGGCCGGACTATGCACCCACGGCAACCAGGGCCGAGGAGGACATCGTGGGCGGCGCGGCCGGCCACCGAGGTCGAGGATCCGTTCCGCAATCCTCCTCGCGATTCTGGCCTGCGCCATCGGATACTGCCTGACTTTCGGGACACTGCCCGACAGGGTCACCATCCTCGAAGGTTCCACGAAGGATCTCTGGGTCCGCGCTCCTTTGGACGTGAGGTTCCGGCTCACAGGAGCGGAGCTCGTGCGCATGGACACCGTATCCTCGGGCGCGTTGGGTGCTCCGCGCGGGCGCGGGGCGGGAGTGAGACTCGTGCCGCTCGCCCAGGGAGACACCAGCCTCGAAGTGCGGCTTCTGGACTTGATTCCGGTCAAGCGTCTCCTGGTGAGCGTGGTCCCGGAGGTCAGGGTCATTCCGGGTGGACACGCCATCGGAGTGCTCCTGTCGACGAAGGGCGTTGTGGTGGTGGGGCATTACCCGGTGGTAGGGACCGACGGCAAGCGCCGCTATCCCGCTCGGGAAGCCGGGGTCGAGGTGGGCGACGTCATTGTGAGCATCAACGGCCAGGCCGTCGACGGCAAGTCTGAAGTGGAACGAGTGGTCGATTCCGCCGGAAGGAGCGGAAAGCCCGTGGAAATCAAGATCCTGCGCGACTCGAGGACGTTCACCGTCTGCGTATGGCCTGTGGAGGTCGAGGAGGAGGATGTTTCCGGGCTCTCGCGGCAGAGGGGTCAGACGCGGTACAAGATTGGCATCTGGGTTCGCGAGAACGCCGCCGGCGTGGGGACGCTGTCCTTCTATGAGCCGGAGTCCCGGGTGTACTGCGCCCTCGGGCACGTGATAACCGACGCCGCGACCAATAGAGAAGTGGACGTTACGAGAGGGAGGATCGTGCAGGCCCACATCCTAGGCATCCACCAGGGCAGCCGCGGCCAACCAGGCGAGAAGGTTGGGAGTTTCAGCGGTGAGCAGGACGTGATCGGCACCATAGAGCGAAACACGAAGTTCGGCATATTCGGCACGCTCACGAAGGCTCCGGTGAACCCCCACTTCAGCTCGGCGATCCCCATCGCCATGGCGGAGGAGGTCACTCCGGGATACGCCGACCTCTACACAGTGGTCGAAAACAACCGCGTAGACAGGTTCCGCGTCGAGATCCAGCGCGTGGCCAGGCAGGCGACCCCGCAAGTCAAGGGCATGGTGATACGGGTCGTGGACCCCAGGCTTCTCGCGCTTACAGGCGGGATCGTGCAAGGCATGTCCGGTAGTCCCATAGTCAAGGACGGCAAGCTCGTAGGCGTGCTCACGCACGTATTCGTGTCTGACCAGACCAGGGGGTACGGAGTGCTCGCGGAATGGCTTGCCAGGGAGGCGGGCCTCTTTACACACGCATCGAAGTCTGAAGCGGCGACGACCCGGCCCGGGCGTCAGCCCCAGCCCCATCCCGTGCCTGCTCAGGAGGTCGATCCCACCCTCCACGCAGCATAGGAAGGGGCGGGATTTTCCCCGGGACGGGGGCAGGACTTCATACGGAGGCGTAGAATGCTATGACAGCGGCGGGAGAGACTAGAATACCATTATCTGTCATCATGTGGATGAGGTGGTCCTATGGCTTCTGGTCGGACACGCGTTCTTATAGTCGACGACAACCACGAACTGTGCGAGGTTCTGAAGGAGTTCATCGACGCCCAGCCCGACATGGAAGTGGTCGGAGTTGCCTATGACGGCCTGGAAGCCCTCGAGGGCATATCTGCCACTAGCCCCGACGTGGTGATTCTCGACATCATCATGCCGCACCTCGACGGCATCGGGGTGCTCGAGCGCCTCGCAAGGCAAGACATCCCGAGACGGCCGAGGTTCGTGATGCTCACCGCCATCGGGCAGGAGCACATGACCCAGAGCATCATAGAGCTCGGCGCCGACTACTACGTGCTCAAGCCGTTCGACATGGAGACGCTGGCCCAGAGGATCCGGCAGGTGGCTCAAAGCGGCGGGGTCGTGAGGAAGAGGAAAGCAGGTTCCACCGAGGCCCCCCGTGACCTGAACACCGAGGTGACGCGGATCATCCACGAGATGGGGATCCCGGCCAACATCAGAGGGTACATGTACCTCAGAGAGGCCATCATCATGGTGGTGAATGAGGTCGGGCTCCTGAGCGGGGTCACGAAGGAGCTATACCCGCGGGTGGCGCAGAAATTCGATACCACGGCTCCGCGGGTGGAACGCGCCATCCGCCACGCCATCGAGATAGCCTGGACACGCGGGAACATCGAGTTCCTGAACAGCGTTTTCGGACACACGGTGAGCAGTGAGAAAGGAAAGCCCACCAACTCCGCCTTCATCGCGCGGGTCGCCGACAAGCTCCGTCTCGAGATGCGGGCGAGCTGACCCGCGGGCGCCGGGGCCACCGGCCGGTGAGCCGAACGCGGCGCTGCGCTCGTGACCGGCGCCCAAGCCCAAGCGCTCTCCAAAGCCCGCGACGCATACAGCGGGCGACCGGCGGATTCGCGTGCGTCCCGCACGGGCCGCGTGCCGCACCGGCGCGCCCAAGACCTTGCAGAGAGTCCACCCGAGAGCCCCGGTAGGACAGCCCCGGAATGATAAGTTCCGGGGTTCAGTATACTATTGCACGAGAGAAGGAGGTAGCAGGAAATCCACGGAGGGCGTCGGCGTGAGGTGCAGAGGCGTCGCCAGGGTGGACCGAAAGACGAAGAACCTCTTGGCGCGCCTGCGCCCCGGGGACATCGCTGTCGTCGATCACGAGGACATCGACGTTGTGGCATGCGAGTCCCTGGTCGGAGCGGGGGTGCGTGCTGTCGTGAACGCGCGCAGGTCCATAAGCGGCAGGTACCCCAATCCCGGGCCCCTTTTGCTATGCCGTGCCGGGATCTACGTCCTTGACGAAGTCGGCCCCGAGGTCCTGGATCTCGTACGGGACGGCGACCTCATAGAGCTGGAAGGGAACACCGTGGTGAGGCACGGAGTAGTGGTGAGCAAGGGGCGGGTCCAGACGGTGGCGTCGCTCGAGCGTGAACTCGGCCGGGCGCGCCAGGGCCTCGCTCGCGAGCTCGATGCGTTCGTGTCGAACACCATCGAGTACGCACGGCGTGAGAAGTCGGCGATCCTTGGCAGCCTGACGTTTCCGCCGCTCCGCACCAGACTCTCCTGCAGGCACGCTCTTGTGGTCGTGCGGGGCAGGGATTACAAGGACGACCTTCGCGCCATCAGGTCGTACATCGAGGAAGTGCGCCCCGCGCTTCTCGCCGTGGACGGCGCCGCCGACGCCCTCCTCGAGATGGGGTTCTCTCCTGACGTCATCGTGGGAGACATGGACAGCGTTTCCGACGAAGCGCTGCGGCGCGGTAGTGAGCTCGTGGTCCATGCGTACCCGGACGGCAGGGCCCCGGGCCTGGAGCGGATCAAGCGGCTCGGCCTCGAGGCCTCCATCTGTCCCGCCCCCGGCACCAGCGAGGACCTGGCTATGCTCCTGGCCTACGAAAACGGCGCCGAATTGATCGTGGCTGTCGGCGCTCACACGAGCGTGGAGGAGTTCCTCGACAAGGGCCGCCCCGGTATGGCGTCCACGTTCCTGACCCGCCTCAAGATAGGGTCGCTCCTGGTCGACGCGAAAGGCGTGAGCAAGCTCTACAGGGGACGCATGAGGGCGGGCTATCTCGTCCTGCTCGTCATCGCAGCGCTGGTTCCCTTGGCCCTCGCCGGCGCCGAGTCAGGCATCGTAAGGCAGATTCTCAGACTCGTGCTCATCAGGCTGAAACTGGACGTGGGTTTGCTTTGACGGTGAGGCCCGAAGAGGTGGCACGGCCGTGATGGTCGACATGAAATACCACTTGGCCTCCCTCGTGGCCGTGTTCCTCGCGCTCGGCGTTGGAATCCTCGTCGGAAGCGCGATGGTGACCGACAGCGCACTGGTGGAGCGTCAGGAGCAGATGATCGACCGGCTCGAGGAGGATTTCGCCCGCCTGAAGGCCGAAAGGGAGGACCTTGGCGCGCGTCTTGCCGCCTCCGAGCGGGCTCTCGCCGCGTCGCTCGAATTCGAGGAATCGGTCGTGTCATCTCTCACTCAAGGGAGACTCTCGGGGAGGCGCATAGCCGTCGTGGTGTGCCGGGATGCGATGCCGCCCGAAAAGGTGGAGAGGATCGGCCGCAGTCTCGAGGACGCGGGAGCAAGGGTGGTGCGGGTGGTGTATGTCAACAAGAACCTCGTCCCGGCGGCGGGCAGAGAGGCGAGAGAGGCCGCGTCGTTGTTGGGGGTGAGTGAGCCCACGGCCGACGCACTCGGGCGTGAAGCCGCCCGCGCGCTTGCCTCTTACATTGCGCTCGACGAAGCAAGCCCGCTCGTTGACGCGCTCTTCGTGTGGGGATATGCCGCCTCGGGCGGGGAGGCGGCGCGCGGCACGAATGATCCCATGGAGGCGGGAGTCATCCTGCGGGCCGGAGACTCCGGGCTCGCGGACGCGGTGGTGGTGTTGGTCGGCAGCTCCGACCCAGCGTCGGGCCCGGCTGAAACAGGGATCCCGATAGTGCGGGCGCTGATGGATCTCGGGGTGGACGTTGTGGGCGCGGAGAGCTGGGACGTGAAGGTTTCCCACATCGCCGACTACAAGAGAGAAGGGATTTCCACCGTCGACTGCGCAGACCTCCCGCTCGGCCGCCTCTCCCTGGTCCACGCGCTCGCCGGGCAGAAAGGCCACTTCGGGATCAAGGGCGCTTCGGGAACGCGCATGCCTGACATCTGGGGGCCCCCTGAATGAGCTGCTTTGTGTCAGTGATCATCCCGGCGTACAACGAGAGCCGCACAGTGGCCTCCACTGTGCGGGCCGCCAAACTGGGCGCCGCGGCCTGCGGCCTTCCATGCGAGGTGGTGGTGGTTGACGACGGGTCCACCGACGCGACCGCCTCGGCGGCAGAGGCCGCGGGTGCGCGCGTCGTGCGCATGGGGCGCCGGTCCGGCAAGGGTGCTGCCCTTACCGAGGGCGTGATGCGGGCCGAGGGAGGTGTGGTGGTCTTCCTCGACGCCGATCTGGGTGAGACCGCATCCGAGGTGGCGAAGCTCATCGCGCCGGTAGTGCGAGGCGAGGCGGACATGACCGTCGCCAGGTTCCCGCGGCGACAGCGGAGGACCGCGGCGGGCGGGTTCGGCATCGTCAAGGCCGTGGCGAGGCTTGGCGTCAGGTGTCTCGCCGGCCTCTCGGTGTCGGCTCCGCTCTCAGGGCAGCGGGCGGCGAGGCGCGAAGTCGTGCTCGCGCTCGTGCCGTTTGAAGGCGGCTTCGGCGTGGAGGTCGCCATCACCATCGACGCGGCGAGGCGCGGATACCGCATCGCCGAGGTGGATTGTGCGATGTCGCATAGGGCGACGGGCAGGGACTTCGCCGGGTTCGTCCACAGGGGGAGGCAGCTGTACTGGGTGGCAAGGGCTCTCGTCTGCCGGGCCGTGCGACTCCCGAGGATGGGGACGGGGAGGTGAAGCCGGGCAATGCTCGCCTGTCTCATCATCGCGTATGCGCTCGCTTTGGTCATCATCCCGCCCGCGCGTGACGTGATGCAGCGCCTGGGCCACGTCCGGTCCAACTACGCAGGGCGCTTGGTTCCCTCGTCAATGGGGATCCCGCTGGTCGTCTCGGCCGCGCTCGCGTCCGTTGCCGTCGCTGCGGCGACCGGTGGCGGCCGGGCTTCGTCAGTGCCATGCCTTCTCCTTGTGATAGCAGCCATGCTCGCCGGTGTCGTCGACGACCTCTTCGGGTCGGGCGAATTCCGGGGCTTCGCCGGGCATGCGGCGGCGCTCGTCAAGAGGGGGATCCTCACCACTGGTATCCTCAAGGGTATCGTGATTCTGACCTTTGCGGCGCTCGCCGTTAGCGCGGCCGCGCCGGCGCTGCCGCCACCCGTCCTTGTCATGGATTCCGCAGTCGTGGCGCTCGCCGCGAATCTCTCGAACCTCCTGGACCTCAGGCCCGGGCGCGCAGCCAAGGCTTACATGGCGGGCGCAGCGGCGCTCGCGTTGGCGACCGGTCTGCCCGGTCCGGCACTCGTGCCGGTTGGTCTCGCCGGGGCGGTGCTCGCGGGGATGAAGGATGATCTCGCGGAGCGCAGCATGCTCGGGGACGCCGGAAGCAACCCTTTGGGAGCGGCGCTCGGTTACTGGCTTGTGCTCACCACTCCGGTTGCCGTCAAAGCGGCGGTCCTAGTCTCTCTGGGTCTCGTCCACGCTTACGCGGAGCGCCGCTCAATCACTGCCGCCATCGAGAGAAACCCGCTCCTCCGGTTCCTTGACAACCTTGGACGTAGATGAGCGCAGACTCGGGGTGCGGCACGTCCGCTCCATCCAGAACCTTGCAAGACGCCCGGTTGCAGGAAATCCGTTCCGAGCAGCGAATACCTGCCATTGTGGTGATGTGCGGTGAGGTTCGGAGCCCACGTCAATAGGGCCGGCGGTCTCAAGAGCGCTCTCGACGCCGCGCGCGCCTTGGGGTGCGACACGATCCAGATGTTCTCGCGAAGCCCCCGGAGCCTTCGCTCGGGGTCGGTGGATGAAGGGGAAGCGCGGCTCCTCAGGGAGGGCCTTGTGGCCGCGGGAATAAGGCCATTGGTGCTCCACGCCCCCTATCTGCTCAACCTTGCTTCTCCCAAGAAAGAAACGTACGAGGCGTCGCGCGAGGCGCTCGCCCACGACATCACGCTCGCGAAAGCGCTCGGCGCCGAGATGCTCGTGTTCCACCCCGGCAGCCATCTCGGTTCGGGTCAGGCGGCCGGCATATCGAGGATCGCCGCGGCGATAGCGGACGCGTGCGAGATCGCCGGCCACAGACCCCCGCCTCCAAACGAGCCCGGAGAGGGGCCGCGCCTCCTGCTGGAGATGGTGTCGGGGGCGGGCACGGAAATCGGGAAGACCTTCGAGGAACAGGCGGAGATAATGGACCGCGCGCGAGGGGTGGCGCTCGGCATTTGCCTCGACACCTGCCACGTCTTCGCCGCCGGCTACGACATCCGGACGGTCGAGGGCTTGTCGCGGGTCCTCCATGAACTCGACGCCACCGTGGGCGGGAGCAGCCTTGCGCTCGTGCATGCGAACGATTCCGTCGGGGACCTCGGGTCGCACCTCGACCGCCACGCCGACATCGGGGAAGGCCGCATCGGCGAGGACGGCTTTCGCGTCATCCTCGGCTGCGGGAGGCTCGCGCGCCTTCCGTTCATCCTCGAGACGCCTCGCACGACCATCGAAGACGACGCGCGCAACCTCGCCGCTCTGCGCCGTATCGCGACCGAGGCGGTGAGGTGGTAGATGGCGCGGTGGGGCAGGGACGAGGTCGCGGCAGTGTTCGCTGCCGACGGCCCGCTGGCGAGGGCGTTCGCAGGCTACGAAGTCAGGCGGCCCCAGGTCGAAATGGCCCTTGCGGTATGGAAGGCCTTTTCCACGTCCCGCCACGCGGTCATCGAAAGCGGCACGGGCACCGGCAAGTCGTTGGCTTACCTTGTGCCGGCGGTGCTGTGGGCGCGCGCGAAGAACGAGAAGGTAGTCGTATCCACGAACACGATAAACCTGCAGGAACAGCTCATTCACAAGGATCTCCCCGCCCTCTCGCGGGCTCTCGGAGTGCCGTTCCAGTTCACGCTCGTCAAAGGCCGGGCCAACTACATATGCCGGCGCAAGCTCGCATACGTCGCGGACGAGGCCGACGGCACGTCAGCCGAGCCGGACCTGCGGCAGGCGCTGGCGGCTCTCCTCGCGGAGCTGCCCGAAGTCACCACAGGCTCGAAGTCGGATTTCCGCACCGTGGCACCCGCCGCCCTCTGGGACCGTATCGCCTCTGATTCCATGTCCTGCATGCGTGCGAAGTGCCCGTACTTGTCGCTGTGCTATTTTGCGAAAGCAAGGGGGGAGATGGAGGAGGCTGACATCCTGGTCACCAACCATCACCTGCTCTTTTCCGATCTCGCGCTCAGGACTGCGTTCCCAGGAGCGCCCGGAGCCCGCGTGCTTCCGGATTACCGTTACGTCGTCTTCGATGAGGCCCACAATCTTCCGGAGGTAGCGGCGGAGAGACTCGGCCGACGCGCCAGCCTCGCCCAAATGCGCAGAGGCTGCCAGGACCTCGTGCGAACCGAACGAGAGCGCCGCGGAGGCGAGGGCGGGTTGCTTCCGTCGCTCCGGGTGAGCCTGTTCCGTGGGGCTGGAAGACCGCGCGAGGCGGACCTTGCCGGCATCGGGCGACTCGTGGACGCAGCCATCGGGAACGTCAAGCGATTGCGTGAGAGCGTCGAGTGGTTCTTCGATTCGTTCTCCAGGGCGGTGGAGCGGGAAGTAGAAGACTGCGGGCGGCGCGAACGCGGATGTGACGACGAACGTGAGAGGGAAGTCGAGCGGGAGCGCGGCAGGCAACGGGCGGTGAGGCTGAGCGGGCAGCTCACCGAAGGCCCGCTGTGGGAGGAAGACGTGGTTCCCGGCGCGCAGCGCGTCATCGTCAGGGCGGGTGAGGTTGCGCGCAACCTCGCCTCCGTTCTCGACAGCCTCGCAGACCTCGGCGACGATGTCGATGAACGCCTTCAGGGAACCATGGCCGATGTCCAGGGAGTGGCGGCGAGGATCTCCTCGGAAGCTGCGGGCCTCGATTTCGTGATGCGCGGGGCTGACGAGGCCTACGTGTATTGGGCGGAGATGACCCCGCACGACATGGCGCTCGTGGCGACACCCCTCGACGTCGGGCCGATCCTCGGGGAACGCCTGTTTTCACAGGTGGAGTCGGCTGTGTTCACGTCAGCCACAATGACCGTGCGCGGCGAGTTCGGGTTCTTCAGGAAGGAGGTCGGCCTTACTCACCTCGACGAGCCGCCCATGGAGCTCGTTTTCGACTCGCCTTTCGATTTCTCGAAGCAGGCGTTGCTCGCGGTGCCCTGCGATCTCCCGCAGCCCCAGGACCCGGAGTTCCAGGGCGCGGCCGCGAGGGCCATAATGGACATCGTAATGGCATCCAAGGGGCGCGCTTTCGTCCTTTTCACCTCAGTGGAAATGCTCCACGACACCCACGAGATGCTTCGCGGTCGCCTAGAGGGTTCAGGGATCCCCGTGTTCAGACAGGGCGACATGTCCCGCCACCTCATGCTGGCCCATTTCCGCCAGAAGCCCGGCGTCCTCCTTGGCGCCGACAGTTTCTGGCAGGGCGTGGACGTGCCGGGCGAAGCTCTCTCGTGCGTCATCCTGGTCAAACTGCCGTTTCAAGTGCCCACGAGCCCGATAGTGGAAGCGAAGGTGGAGGCTGCCGAGAAGGAGGGGGGCAGCGGCTTCTACTCGTACGCCCTTCCCAGCGCGGTGGTGCGGTTCCGCCAGGGTTTTGGAAGGCTCATAAGGTCCTGTGAAGACAGGGGTGTCGTGGTCGTCCTGGATAGAAGGCTCGTGGAGAAGCCTTACGGCAGGATCTTCCTCTCGTCGCTCCCAGCGGGCGTTGAGTGCTTCACGGGCACGACCGCGGAGGTTGTCTCCGCCGTGCGCGCCTGGCTCGATTAGCCCAGGATCTGCCTTAACATGATCTTCCGGTTGTCCTTTCCTGCACCTATGTGCTATGATCCGCTCACAAGTTCGTATGGACGGGGCCGGTCCGTTCGGTCCCGCCCGGCGCGCCTTTGCGCGCCACGACAAAGTACCAGGTAAGGAGGTAACGCCATGAGACACGGCAAGACCAGACTCATGGTCCTTGGATTTCTGGCCGTGCTCCTCGTCTCGTCGGCGCATCTTCCCGTGCCGTCGGGCGATGTCGCGAGCGCTGCGTCATCCGACTACCAGCTCCTTGCTCACCTCATTGCAGGTGAAGCCAGAGGGGAGCCGTACGTAGGGAAGGTCGGCGTAGGAGCCGTCGTCATGAACAGGGTGAGGAGTCCCCTCTTCCCCAAGACGATAGCTGGGGTGATCTACGAACCCTGGGCCTTCACATCGGTCATGGACGGGCAGATCAACCTGCCGCCGGACCCCGAGTCCTATCGCGCGGCGCAGGACGCGCTGTCTGGATGGGATCCCACCTACGGTGCCCTCTACTTCTACAATCCCGCGAAAGCCACGTCCTTGTGGATCTACTCCCGCCCGGTCACAACCGTCATCGGCAGCCACTACTTCGCGAGATGAGTGCCGGCCTGCCGGTGTAACCATCGACTGCCGGCCGGAACGAACGGCGCGCGGGGGCGGCGGACCCGCCTCCGTCGTCGCCTCGCGCCGGGAGCGGTGATGGCCGCGACGGCGGCCACGAACGCGCGCACGAGCTATCGTGCGGCGTCCCGGCGCCGTTCTGTCCTCCGGGTGCGGGACGGAGCGCCCCCGCAATCCGAGGCATTCTAGGAGGAGGCCGCGCATACCTATAAGCTGAACACGGTCCACGGGGAGTGCGGCCCATGCTCGTTATCATAGGGCGAAACTGGCGCCGCCTGATCGTTGCAGCCGTCATCCTGATCGCCCTCGTGCACGCCGCCGAGCTTGCCCTCGTCGGCGCGGCGAGGGCGGTCATCGCCACGGTTTCCGGCAGGCTGGTGCCCGTGTACTTCGTCGCGACGGCGGAGAACAAAGTCGCTCTCACGTTCGAGGGCGGATTCGGCAAGGACCGGACCACGGACATTCTCGGTGTTCTCAAGGAACACGGAGTGAAGGCGACGTTCTTCCTGTCGGGGAGGTGGGTCGCGGACCATCCTCTGACCGCCCGGCAGATCATCTCTGACGGCCACGACCTCGGGAACTATACCTATTCCGTGGTGCATCCCAACTCGCTTCTCGCGTCCGAGCTCAAGCGGGAGTTGGAGAAGGCCCACAAGACCATCGAAGAAGCGACGGGCCGGGCGCCGAAGGTCTTCCGTCCGCCGTACGGGGAGTATAGCAACAAGGTCATCGAGACCGCCAGAGACCTCGGATACGAGACCGTAGTGTGGAGCATAGACTCACTGGACTGGCGCGGCGCGCCCGCGGCGGACATCAAGGCCAGGGCCATCGGCAAGATTCACAAGGGAGCCATCGTGAGGTTCCACGTCACGGGGGCTCACACGGTGGAAGCCTTGCCGACTATCATAGCTGAACTGAAGAAGCAAGGCTACGCCGTCGTTCCCCTTTCAAGCCTGCTGCTAGAGGGAAGGTACTACATACACCCTCACACAGGGGAGCAGCGCCCGATAGAGCCACCGGGAGAGGCAGGGCGGCAAGAGAGGAGGTCTCCAGTCGATGCGTGAGGACAGGTTGGTGCCCAAGCGCGAGGCGCGTCTGACCGCCATCGTGATAAGCAAGGAGACGATGCTGCTTGCAGCGTTCGCCCTTCTCGTAATGTTTTTCACGGCGGTCTTCGTCTCATCCCTCGACGAGGTGAGACGCGTCTTCTACGGAGTCCGCCCTGGTGTGACTCTTGAGGGAAGGCAGGTGGCTGGTCTTTTGTCTCAGGAGGTGCGGCGCATCGTCGAAACCATGGCGGAGCGGGAGCGGGTTTCCCCCAAGGATGCCATGTACTTCAAGGAAACCGGCGAGATCATAGCCGAGGAGCCCGGGACCGACGTGGACGTGGACCTCACGGTGGCGCGGGTGATGCGGGCGAAGCCGGGCGAGGCGGTTGAGCTCGCGAGGATCACCGTGATGCCCACGATCACGAGGAGGCTCTTCAACCCTGTTTACAAGGTGGAGACTGACCAGAAAGTCATGGCGCTCGCGGTGAACGTGGCGTGGGGTGAGGAACACCTGCCCGCCATACTCGAGACCCTCCGCGCCCACAATGTGAAAGCCACGTTCTTCCTGGACGGTGAGTGGGCCGAGAAGCGTCCGGAATCCGTCAAGCTCCTCGCGGACGAGGGGCACGACATCGGAAACCACGGGGCGAAGCACGTTCACGTGGCCAGGATGCCAGAGGCCGAGATCCGCGACTTCATCCTGCGGAACGAGGACCTGCTCGAAAGGCTCGGGGCAAAGCCCAGCAAGCTCTTCGCTCCGCCGTACGGCGAGTGCAACCAGACGGTGACGTCAGCCGCCGCATCCCTCGGATACACCACCATCATGTGGACCGTGGACACGATAGACTGGAACACCAGCGACCCGCAGAAAGTCATCGACAGGGTCGTGCGCAAGATGACCCCCGGCGCTATCGTTCTGATGCACCCGACGGAGGTCACGAACAAAGCTCTTCCCGTCATCGTCGAGACGGCGCGCAAGAACGGTTACCAGTTTGCCACCGTATCCGAGCTCCTGAGAACGCGGTGACCGGCGCGCCGGGAACCGGTCGTCGTACCAGAGCCCGCGTGGCCGCCCGGCTTGGCCCTGGGTTTTCGCGACGCCAGGCTGCGGATTCCCTTGACGCCCGCGGCAACTCCGCAACGTCCCGCGGGGTCACCTCAGCTTCTCGCTGATGACCTGCCAGTACGCGTCGTCCTCGTACCCCAGCCTCCATATGGCCACGCCCCCGAGGCCGTACTTGGTGACGAGATCAAGCTTGGGCTTTATGCTCTCGGAAGACTCGAACCATACCTCATGACGCGCGCCGCTCGTGTCCACGTACTTGAAGTGAGGCGACCGCGCCGCCGCATCCCACGACGGGTCGATGCTCAGGATTTTCGCGCGGTTCATCACCTGCGTATAGGGAAGAGCCGCGACGCGTCCCGTCTGAAGGTTCCAGTCGTAGCCGTACGCTGGGATGCCCAGCAGGATCTTGGCTCGCGGCATCTGGGTTATGGCGTACCTCACGACCTTCTCGACCCAGTTGTACGACGCGATGGGCCCCGGGCCGCTGGTCTGTGAGTGCTCGTCGTACGTCATCAGCATGACGCGGTCGCAAACCCGGCCGAGAGCGTAGTAGTCGAACGCGCCGACCCATTCGGCCCCAGCGTGATCCGCGGTCTTGGCCGGCACCGATATGGTCACGAGGTATCCCCGGGGCTTGAGCTTCTCGGCGACCTCCGTCATGAACGCCGTGAGCTTGCTGCGATCCGACGCGTACACGTTCTCGAGATCGATGTTCACGCCATCGTACCCGCCTTCCTCCAGGATATCCAGGATGTCAGCTATGGCCTTCGCCCGGGAATTCGTGTTCTGGAGAAGGGCGTGGGCCCGCTTCGCGTCGAAGCCCGAAGCGGTCAGGTTGTGCACCAAAGCTAGGGTCCGGACCCCGGCGGAGCGCGCGGCCTCGACCGCGCGCTTGCTCGCCTTTCCCGAGAGGCGGCCGTTGGCGTCCACGGGGTGCAGGAAGGCCGCCATCGAATCGAGCACTCCCTTGCTCCTCAAGAGGGAACCATATGACGTCGGGTCGCCCGGGTAGTCTTCGGTGTAGTATCCCAACACCCAGCGGGCGCCGGGCGATTTGCCCCCAGTCCCGTCAGGCTCAACAGGAACTTGCGCGGAACCCGTACCATTCCCGCGTCCCTTGGCCGGGTCCAGAATCAGGAACCCTGCAATCCAGCCGATCCGTCCGTCCTGCAGCCGGACCTGGTACCAGTCGCCGTGGCGGGCGAGGGTAACGAACTTCGTGGGAGGATTCACTTTCGTGAGAGTGGCGTACGACGTGCCGGGCCCCTTGCGCAGTCTTGCCCGCTCCGTGACGGTCGTGCTGGTTCCCGGTTCGAGCTCGGGCACGGTCGCGGTCGCCTTCGCCCCGGCACTGGGTGTCGCTTGTGCGCGCCCCGGTGTGACACCGGGCGCCCCGGCCCCGGCCCCGGCCTCCTTCGCCGGCGAGGACCCGACCGCGGCTTCGTTCGACAGAGACACACCGTGCGCGTTCGCAGGCGGCTCGGCGGGATCCGGGGAGGAGGTCTCGTGTTGCGCTGAGAAGACTAGTAGAAGGAGGGTCATGACGGCTGCTGCGATTTTCGGGTCCAAGTCGGGCCTCTCCTCCTTAACATGAGCATCCAGCCGACAGCATCCAGCTGACGCGGGCGCACACGCGGGCGCACGCGGACGCACACGGTGTGTGATCTCCAGTTCTACTGAGGAGCTTGCGATCCTTTATGCAACTTCCTCTAGCGGAGCCTTTTCCTGCAAGGGTTGCCACGCGGCGTCCATCTTCCGGCGGACCGTGGGCGCGAAGACGCCGGCCGATCCCTAGAAAGAAGGGCCGGTGACCACCCAAGGGGCTGCCTCGCCGTGGACAGCCCGGCGCGCACGCGCGACCCAGACGGAGTGCGCCCCGCTCCGAGCAGCGTGCTGCCGGGGCGATGCAGGCGACATACGGCGCCGATCTATCGCCCGGGGTGGGTGCGGCTCGCGGCGACAGGCGAGGGTGAGATTCTCTCACGGCGAAAGAGGAATCATATCAAGGTGGGCGAATCTATCAGTGTCTGTCGTTTCATGACGAGGGGTGGGGAGATCTGTCAAAGTCGGATGGTACGACTCCTTACAGGCGGACGGTCCTCCCGTGCGGCGTGAGGGTGGTCACCGAAGAGATGCCTCACGTGAGGTCTTGCTCTGTCGGCATCTGGGTGAACGCGGGCTCGAGATGGGAAGACCCGGCGGAGAACGGCGTCTCCCACTTCATCGAGCACCTGGTCTTCAAAGGCACGACACGGCGAACGGCGAGGCGGATCGCCGAAGAGATGGACGGGGTCGGCGGTCAACTGAACGCCTTCACGGGCAAGGACCACACCTGTTTCTACGCGAAGGTGTTGGATGAACACGTTGATCTCGCGGTGGACATCCTGTGCGACCTGGTGTGCCGCCCGCTCTTGGACCCGGCGGACGTGGAAAAGGAGAGGGGCGTGGTGGCGGAGGAGATCGGGATGTACGAGGACTCGCCGGAAGACGTGGTTCACGACGAGATCGCACGCGCCGCCTGGGGGAGGCGGTCGGTCGGCATGCCCGTGCTCGGAACGCAGGAGACGCTCGGCCATCTCACGCGGGATGCGGTGGCGAGGTACATGGGCGGCCATTACACGTGTGAGAACGTGGTAGTTGCAGCGGCCGGGCACGTGACCCATGAGAAAATCGTCGAAGCGGTTGAGAGGCACCTCAGCCTGCCATCGTCAACTCAGACTCCCGCAGCGCGGCCGTTATGGACGCCGGGCGTGCGTGTCTTCCGGCCGAAGAATACGGAGCAAGTTCACCTGTGCCTCGGGGTAGAGGCATTCAGCAGGAAACACCCGAAGAGATACGCGCTGTACCTGCTTGACATCTCCATCGGAGGTGGAATGAGCTCGAGGCTGTTTCAGAAGCTCAGGGAGGACCGGGGCCTGGTGTACTCGACATACTCGTACGTGGCGTCCTTCGACGACGTGGGAGCTTTCATCTTCTATGCAGCTACAAGCCCGGACCGCGTTCAGGTCGTCGAAGACCTGGTTCGTGAGGAGCTCGAAGAGGTGGCGTCGCGCGGGATCAGCGGCGAGGAGCTTGCGAGGGGCAAGGAACAGCTGAAGAGCAGTCTCGTGCTGAACCTGGAGACAACCAACAGCCGTATGAGCAGGCTTGGGCGGCTCGAGCTGTTCCGCGAGCCTCTGGAGACACCGGACGAGGTTTTCAGGAGGATCAACGGCGTTACCGAGGATGACGTGCGCGAGGTGGCAGCGGAGCTGATCGGCGGGGCGGTGCCCGTTGCGGCTGCGGTCGGCCCGCGGAGGGCGAAATCGTCATTCGTTCGGAGGGAGCACGATGGACGGGAGGATAGACGAGATGCTGCAGTCGCTCCGGAGCGCCATCGAGGAGCTGCGCGCGGAGCTGCACATGGCCATAACGCGCGACGACGGAAGGCTTGACGGGGCGCAGACGCACCGCATCAGCGAGAACCTGGACAGGCTCGTCGCCCAGTACCTGCGCATCAAGGAGAAGATCGAGGGCCACGATGCATCCGGCTCGTCCGACCAGTGCGACCGGCAGGTGGCGGCCGTGACAGGCCGCGGTGAATACGAGGCTTGCCATTATGTCAAACTAATGCCGAAATCCAGCGTTTCGGAGGAGGTTCTGCAAATGGCAAGCGTAATGGGGACGTTTGATTCACGCGACCAGGCTGAGAAGGCGGTCGAGGACCTGAAACGGAAGGGGTTCGGTGAGGACAAGGTATCCATAGTCGCGAAAGAGGACCGCGTGAAGGGAGGCGGCCGTGGCGAGGGCGGGCTTACAATGCGCGGAGGGGGAAATGACGTTACCGGTGGGACTCTCACCGGTGGTGCGATAGGAGGCGCGGCGGGCCTTCTTGCCGGGCTTGGCGCGCTTGCCATCCCCGGAATCGGCCCGATCGTGGCTGCAGGCCCTATAGCTGCGGGCCTTACCGGAGCGGTGACCGGCGGGATCGTGGGAGGCCTCGTTGACCTCGGCATTCCTGAGGAGCGGGGAAGATACTACGAGAACAAGGTGAAGGAAGGCAAGATCCTCGCTGTCGTGAAGGCCGACGACAACACTGTGGACGACGCGAAGAAGGTTCTCGAGAGGTACGGAGCGTCCGACATCGAGATCCACTGAGCGAGGATGCAGGAGACCGTTGGTGGCTCCGGAGCATGCTGACTTGCCCCGGTTGGGCATCACCGAACGGTCGATGCGTCCAGGAGTACCGGCGACCGCCGGGCGAACGCCGTCGCGGGTCCGGCCACATGGGGGCGGGCACCGGGCGGCCTTTCGTTGTTCTCCCGCAGCGGCGGGCGGACGCGGACTGACATGAACAGGGGAGGGGATAGCCGTGGCAACGGAGACAGGAGACCCGTCGCGCATCAGGGTGGTCGTAGCGGGCGCCGCGGGACGGATGGGAAGGCAGGTCGTGGCCGCAGTATCCAGGCAGCCTGACATGGAGCTCCTGGGTGGGGTGGATGTGAAGGAGGGGAAGGTGCCCATCGATCCCGAGCGCATGGACGGCCTGCTCGAGGTGACCTCGGATCTCGCCTCGTCCCTCAGCAGGCTGCGCCCGGACGTAATGGTGGACTTCACGCACCCCGCTGCCGTCATGGGGAACGTCAGAACCGCATTGGGGATGGGCGTCCGGTGCGTCGTCGGCACGACCGGCCTCGGCGCTAAAGACATCGATGAGATCGACCTCTTGTGCCGTAGGAACGGGATAGGCGCGGTGGTGGCCCCCAACTTCGCCATAGGGGCCGTCCTCATGATGAAGTTCGCCGGCATAGCCTCGAGGTATTTTCAAGCTGCCGAGATAATCGAGCTGCACCATGAGAGGAAGATAGACGCGCCTTCCGGAACCGCCATCAAGACCGCCCAGGGCATGGCCAGGGCGGATCGGGCGCAGGCGGAGGCCGCAGCCGGGGGCGAGGAGCCCCTCGCCCGGGGAGAGAGCGTGGGCGGCGTGCGCATACACAGCGTTAGGCTGCCTGGCCTGGTCGCTCACCAGGAGGTCATATTCGGGGGGCCGGGCCAGGTGCTCACGATACGCCACGACTCGATATCGAGGGAGTCGTTCATGCCAGGCGTCATGATGGCCATCCGCAAGGTCGCGAAGCTCGATCACGCGGTCTTCGGCCTCGAGCATCTCCTCGATCTCTGAGTTCTGAGTGCTGTTTCGCCTATACTATCGTCCGCGAGACACTGCCGGTCTGTCGTTGCTTCCCGGCGGGTCGTCCACGCAGGGCACTACCTTGCGAGCGCCGGCGGCTCTTCCCGGGTGAGGGCGCAGGGATGCTCTCTGTCCTCGGGAGGGGTTGCCGGTGTCGCGCCCTGGGACGACCCTTCGACATGTCGGCCGCCTCTTAGCCTCAAAGCCCTGAGGTCCTCTTGACCCCTGCTACCGGTGGAAAGCTCCTTCCCTCCGCAGCCCCCGCCCCCCGCGGGCGGAACAGGCACGGGCCCCCGGGCGGGTTCATATATTACACGTAGCAACTTGAGGTCAGAGGAGGGACCGTGGATGAAGGCGGGCCTTGGTGGGCTTGTCATCGCGGTGCTCGGGGGCGACTGGCGGGAGATAGAGGTGATAAAGAGGTTCCTTGCCGAAGGTGCCAAGGTGAGAGTGGTCGGGTACCCCGATCTCCCAGAGCTCGCCGGCGCGGAGAGAGAGACCTCCGTGTTCGAGGCCCTTCGCGGCGTGGATGCCGTGGTCGTGGGCATGGGAGGCCTCGACGTCGGCGGCAAGGTGAAAACGCTCGACCCCGATCTCACAATCGCCCTGAGCGAGGAGGTGCTCGAAGTCATCCCGCCCAGGGCTCCGCTTTTCGTCGGAGCTGCCAGGCCCAGGCTGAAGGAGTTCGCGGCCAGGCACGGTGTCACCCTTGTCGAAGTCGCGGAGGACGATGAGATCGCCATAAGGAACTCGATACCCACTGCGGAGGGCGCCGTCCAAATCGCCATGGAGGAGCTGCCGGTGACGATCCATTCGTGCCGGGCCGTGGTCGTAGGGTTCGGCCGGGTCGGCGTAACGCTCACGAGGGTCCTACTGGCTCTCGGCGCGCGGACCACCGTTGCTGCGAGAAACCTCGCGCAGCTTGCGAGGGCCGAGGAGATGGGCGCTTCCACGGTGCATCTCTCGTCCATGGCCCAGGCTGCGTCTGACGCCGATGTGGTCTTCAACACAGTGCCCGCCGTCGTGCTTACCGAGGAAGTGCTCAAGAGGATGAGGCCGGGATCGCTCATCATCGACCTTGCGTCCCAACCCGGAGGGACGGATTTCCAAGCCGCGGCCCGCTACGGCATAAAAACCGTGCACGCTCTGGGCTTGCCCGGAAAGGTCGCGCCGAGAACCGCCGGCGCCATCCTCGCCGAGGCCCTACCTCAAATGATCCGCAGGGAGCTTGCTCGTCTCCGCTGACCCGCGAAGTGCGCAACACGTGCTGGAGGTGTAATCCATGCGACTTGCTGGCAAGAAAGTTGGCGTCGCGTTGACCGGGTCCTTCTGCACGATCCCCGAAGTCCTGCCGGAAATCGAGAGACTGGTTGCCGAGGGAGCCGATGTGTACCCCATCTTGTCGGAGAAGGTCGCGACACAGAACACCCGGTTCGGGAAGGCCGCCGACATCGCGCGCAAGCTGGAGCAGATCACCGGGAAGGAGCCGGTATGCACCATCCAGGAGGTGGAGCCCTTGGGGCCGGGGAAGGCCCTCGACGCCCTGGTCATCGCGCCGTGCACGGGGAATACCCTTGCCAAGCTGGCGCTTGGCATCACCGACGGGCCGGTGCTCATGGCGGCGAAGTCGACTCTGCGCAACAGCCGGCCGCTGGTCCTCGGGATCTCCACGAACGACGCTCTCGGAGCGAACGCCAAGAACCTGGGCATCCTGCTCAATACCAAGAACGTTTACGTGATCCCCTTCGGCCAGGATGCCCCCGAGAGCAAGCCCAACTCTCTCGTGAGCGACATGAGCCTCATGGTGGACGCAGTCGTGGGAGCGCTGGAGGGAAGGCAGATCCAGCCCCTGCTTGTTGACAGGAAGAGGCATGCGGGATATGCTAACGTAAGGTAACGCTCGTGCGGTACCCCGGGGGAGCGGCGCGTGCGACGCCGGGCGTCGCGTACAGCTGGCCGTTGTCCGCGCGGCGTCAGACTCAGATTCGCGCCGAGCGCCCGGGACCGCGTTGAGAGGGGAGAACCGTGCACAAACTGAAAGTGGCCGTAGTTGGGGCAACGGGGGCGGTCGGCCAGGAGTTCCTGCGTGTGCTCCAGGAGAGGAACTTCCCCTGTGCCACGCTCTCTCTGTTCGCGTCAGCGAGGTCGGAGGGGAAGACCATGCGCTTCCTGGGCGAGAACCTCCCAGTGCGAGCGCTGTCGGAGGCGGGGCTCGCCGGACACGACCTCGCGTTCTTCTCCGCCGGAGCTTCGGTGTCGAGGGAATACGCACCTCCCGCGGCGCGGGCCGGCGTCCTCGTGATAGACAATTCCAGCGCATTCCGCATGGATCCGGAGGTGCCTCTGGTGGTACCGGAGGTAAACCCGGGTGACATAGCAAAGCACTCCGGCATCATAGCGAACCCAAACTGTTCCACGATCATAATGGTCGTAGTCCTGAAGCCGATCCATGACGCGGCCACGGTGAAGAGGGTTGTGGTCTCCACGTATCAGGCGGTCTCAGGCGCGGGCGCGCGGGCGATGAGCGCGCTCTTCGAGGAGGCCCGGGCGTACCTCGCGGGCGGGACCGTGACCCCGGGGGCCTTGCCGTTCGCGTCCGCCCCTAGGCACTACCAGATAGCGTTCAACCTGATCCCGCAGATAGACGTGTTTCAGGACATGGGATACACCAAGGAAGAATGGAAGATGGTGCGCGAAACCGAGAAGATAATGGGGCCCGGCATCGCGGTGACCGCGACGACGGTGCGCGTGCCGGTGGAACGATGCCACTCGGAGTCGCTCAACATCGAGACACGGAGGAAGCTCTGCCGGGAGGAGGTCCGCGAGATCCTGGCGCGGGCTCCTGGAGTGAGCGTGGTGGACGACCCGGAGAAGATGCTGTATCCTATGCCCCTGTTGGCGGCGGGGAAGAATGAGGTGCAGGTCGGGCGGGTACGCGAGGACAACTCCATCGAGTGCGGCCTGAACCTCTGGGTCGTCGGCGACCAGCTTCGGAAGGGGGCGGCGCTGAACGCCGTGCAAATAGCCGAGGAGGCCCTTCGACAGGGCGTTATCTAGAGTCCGCGCGATGCGGCGCGGAACGCAAATACCGGGCGCATCCAGGATGTATGGCTCGCCGACCGGAGGCGGGACTCAAAGACTCGGGCGAGGTGAAAGCCGTGAAAATCCTGGTGCAGAAGTTTGGAGGCACGTCAGTCGCGACGCCCGCTCAGAGAGCCCGTGCGGCGACCAGGGTGCTGGAGGCGAAGTCGCGCGGCTATTCGCCTGTTGTGGTAGTGTCGGCGATGGGGAGGATGGGGGAGCCCTACGCCACGGATACGCTGATAGAGCTCGTCCGGAAGGCACACAGCGAGGTTGACGGGCGCGAGCTGGACCTCGTTTTATCGTGCGGCGAAGTGATCTCGACCGTATTGATGGCCCAAACGCTCCGAGCGATGGGGTGCCCCGCGGCGGGGCTCACGGGCGCCCAGGCGGGCATCATAACTGATGACAACTTCGGGAACACCAGCATTCTCGAGGTCCATCCCGAGCGGGTGCTCGAACACCTGCACGATGGCAGGGTGGTTGTGGTTGCGGGGTTCCAGGGCATGACGAGGTCAGGCGATGTCACCACCCTCGGCAGGGGCGGCAGCGACACCACAGCTGCGGCCCTCGCAGTGGCCCTGGGGGCCGAGGTCATCGAGATATACACAGACGTGGAGGGGATCATGACCGCAGACCCGAGGATCGTGCCGGACGCAAGATCCTTGCGAATAATGACTTATCGGGAATGCGTCGAGATGGCGCACCTCGGGGCGAAGGTCGTCCACCCAAGGGCCGTGGAGATAGCAATGGAGGGTGGTATTCCGATACGCATCAAGAACACTTTCTCTGATGAGCCGGGCACCCTCGTGACGGGCACCGGGGCGTCCCCCGACGGGGCAGTGATACGCTCTGACAAGGTGGCCACGGGCGTGACTCACATCACCAACGTCGCGCAGATCCGCATCGATTCGTCGAGGGACGTCAACGAGTCGGGCATCGCGAGAAGCGTGTTCCGGGCGCTCGCCGACGCGGGCATAAGCGTGGACCTCATCAACGTGTTTCCCGAGCTCATCTGCTTTACTGTGAGTGAAGACGTGGTCGAGACCGCCGTTGCCGTCCTGAAAGGGCTCGACCTCGACGGGCTTACCATAGGAATGGTGCGGGGTTGCGCGAAGGTGTCCGTTGTCGGGGCGGGCATGAGGGGCGTGCCGGGGGTCATGGCCCGTGTAGTGGAGGCGCTCACGGAGGCGGGAGTGCCTATATACCAGACATCGGACTCCCACGCCAGCATATCGTGTCTCGTGAGGAAAGACGACATGCAGAAAGCCATGAGGGGACTGCACGCAAAATTCGGCCTCGGGGCGTGAGCTTCGAGGGCGGAACCAGTGACACGTGCCACGGACTGCGGGAACTACAATTTCGCTGGAGGGATGCTCGTATGAGGAGCTTCGGACGAGTGCTCACCGCCATGGTCACCCCGTTCACGCCCGACCTCAAGGTCGACTACGACAGGGCGGCGGAGCTTGCAAGGAAGCTGGTCGACTCGGGCTCCGACGGGATCGTGGTGGCGGGAACGACAGGTGAGTCGCCGACGCTCACGAAAGAGGAGAAAGTGAACATGTTCCGGGTGGTCACTGAGGCGGTCGGCAGAGAAGCGGCGGTCATCGCCGGCACGGGTGGGAACGCCACGGAGTCCAGCGTCGAACTCACGCGTGCGGCCGAGAAGGTCGGGGTTCACGGGGTCATGGCGGTCGTACCATACTACAACAAGCCGCCGCAGGACGGGCTCGTCGCCCACTTCAAGGCGATTGCCGCGGCCACGAGCCTTCCGGTCATCCTCTACAACATACCCGGGAGGACGGGCATGAACATGACGCCCGAGACCGTCGAGAAGCTGGCAAGAGTGGAGAACATCGTCGCGGTGAAAGAGGCGAGCGGCAGCCTCGACCAGGTGACTGACATTCGCCGGCGGACGCCGTCCTCGTTCAAGATATACAGCGGCGACGACAGCCTGACCCTTCCGATCCTTGCGGTGGGCGGCGAAGGCATCATCAGCGTGGCTTCGCACGTCGCTGGAAAGCGGCTGAGAGAGATGGTTGAGGCGTACGTCTCCGGCCAGGTGGCGAAGGCCGCTCAGATCAACTCAGAGCTTTTCCCGCTTTTCAAGGCGCTCTTCGTGACGACGAACCCGATCCCAGTGAAGCTCGCGCTCAGACTCACCGGGTTCGATGTCGGAGGGCTGCGGCCGCCTCTCGTGGAAGCCGGCGAGAAAGAGGCCGCCATCGTGCGCCAGGCGCTTTCGGACTTGGGGCTCGTGGCATGACCCGGCGGGCGGGCCGGGACGATTCCATGAACGGGTATCCGGCGGGCGGAGGCCAGGCGGACCGGCTACGGGCGGGGAGCCGGCCTTGAGACGCCCGCCGCGTTGTGTTACAATTGCATCCAGATGACTTGTCCGCTCGGGGCTCTCTGTCCGCGAGTACGGGGCCCCGGACGGGTTCGTAAAGATGGTGACACGAAGGGCGTGGCGAGAGACGACAGGCTTTCCATCGTACCCCTCGGCGGGGTAGGCGAGATCGGCAAGAACATGACGGCTATCGAGTACAACGGGGACATACTCGTGGTCGATGCGGGGGTGGCTTTCCCGGAAGAAGAGATGCTCGGCATCGACCTGGTGATCCCCGATGTCTCGTACCTTGTGGCAAACCAGGACCGCATACGGGGGATCATCCTCACCCACGGTCACGAGGACCACATCGGCGCGCTGCCATACATTTTAAAGCAAGTGAGCACCAGGATATACGGGACCAGATTGACGCTCGGGCTCGTGGAAGGACGGCTCGCGGAGCACGGCGTCTCTCCGGGTTTTCCCCCGCAGTGCGTGAAGGCCGGGGAAACTCTTTCGTTGGGACCGTTTACCGTCGAGTTCGTCCGGGTGAGCCACAGCATCGCCGACGTAGTGGCGCTCGCCATCACGACACCCGCAGGGCTCTTGGTCCACACGGCGGACTTCAAGTTCGACCAGACGCCCATCGGCGAGGAGGCGCCGGACTTTCGAAAGTTCGCGGAGCTCGGCTCGCGTGGAGTGCTGGCTCTCCTTTCAGATTCGACGAATGCGGAGCGCCCAGGGTACACCATGTCCGAGCGCGAGGTGGGCAGAGCGTTCGAAGACGTGTTCAGCAAAGCCGAGGGAAGGATCCTCGTCGCGACGTTCGCTTCGAACATCCATAGGGTGCAGCAGATAGTGGATGCATCGTGGGAGTTCGGGAGGAAGGTCGCCGTCATCGGCCGGAGCCTTGAGAACACGGTAGAGATAGCTACGAACCTAGGGTATCTCGTCATTCCTCCCGGAATGCTCGTTCCCGTGGATGAGGTTGACAAGGTTCCCGCCGATGGGCTGACCATCATCACCACGGGTACTCAAGGGGAGCCGATGTCCGCCCTGGCGCGCATGGCGATGGCGACCCACAAGAAGGTGGGGATCCGCCCCGGGGACACGGTGATAATCTCGGCGTCTCCGATTCCCGGCAACGAAAAGCTCATCGGCCGGACCATAAACCATCTGTTCAGGCAGGGGGCGGACGTCATCTACGAGAAGTTCTCGGGTGTGCACGCATCCGGCCACGCGAGCCAAGAAGAGCTCAAGCTCATGATCAACCTCACTCGCCCGAAGTACTTCGTGCCCATACACGGTGAGTACCGCCACCTCGTGAAGCACGCGCGCCTCGCTGAACAGGTGGGGATACCGCCGGAGAACGTCTTCATCCTCGACATCGGGGACGTCCTGGAGTTCACCAAGGAAGGCGCGCGCCTCGGCGGCAAGGTGGACGCCGGGCAGGTGCTCGTGGACGGACTGGGCGTCGGCGACGTCGGGAACGTGGTGCTGCGGGACCGCAAGGTGCTCGCCCAGGACGGCATACTCGTGGTCGTCGTTACCGTGGACAAGCAAACGGCCGAGGTCGTGGCGGGGCCTGACATAGTCTCGAGGGGTTTCGTGTACGTAAAAGAGTCCGAAGCGCTCCTCAAGGAAGCGGAAAGCGCGGTGCGCGACGTCATCTCGCGCTGCTCGGCTCAGGGGATAACCGAATGGGGCACGATCAAGAACAGGGTCCGCGAGGCCCTCGCGGAATTCGTTTACCAGAAGATCCGCCGGCGGCCCATGGTCCTGCCCATTGTGATGGAGGTGTAGTCGGGGCCCTGCGGCGCCTCGTGGGCCGGAGCACGCAGAGGCGGCGGGTTTCATCGTTCGATTTGAAAGGAGTGCGGCGCGGCTATGGGCGGGATGGTGTTGCTAAGGATGGACGGGGTCTCCAAGACCTACAGCGGTGGAACGAAGCCCGCGGTGGACAATCTCTCCCTCGAAGTCCGCGCCGGGGAGATATTCGGGTTTCTCGGCCCTAACGGGGCGGGGAAGACCACGACCATAAAGATGATCGTGGGGCTTCTCAGGGCCGACAAGGGTACCATCCTGGTGAACGACCATGATGTGGCCAAAGAGCCTGTGGCTGCCAAGGCGGATATCGGATACGTTCCGGACAACCCCGACCTCTACGACCGGCTCACCGGAATCGAGTACCTCAACCTCGTGGCCGACATCTTCGGCGTTTCCCGGGACGAGAGGAGGCGACGCATCGCCGAGCTCCTTGAGCTGTTCGAGCTCGAGCCGGCCGCCCGCGACGTCATCCAGAGTTACTCGCACGGGATGAAACAGAAGCTTGCCCTCATCAGCGCGCTTCTCCACGAGCCGCGGGTGTTCATCCTCGACGAACCCATGGTCGGGCTGGACCCAAAGGCGTCGCGCCTTTTCAAAGACATGATGAGGAACCATTGCGACAAAGGACACACCGTTTTCTTCTCCACGCACATCCTCGAAGTCGCGGAGAGGCTCTGCGACCGGGTGGGAATCATCAACAGAGGGCGCCTGATCGCGTGCGGGAGCGTCGAGGAGCTTCGTGAGCGCCGCAAACAGGCGGACGAGACACTCGAGGACATATTCCTCGAGCTTACCGCGGAGGGGGAGGCGAACTAGCATGGCAAGGCGGGTCGTCTCCCTCATCCTCGCCCAGCTCAACATGAATTTCGCCATATCTCACTCACGGTACTATTACCTCAAGAAGCGCCAGCGCTTGTGGGAGCCTGTCCTGATAGCACTCAGCATAGTCAGTGCCGCGGCCGTGCTCGCTTTCGGTATTTACAGGGCGGCGTCGTACTACTATTCAGCGGCCGCCGCGGTCGGGCAGGGAGCTGTCACGCTGACTCTGGGTGTCCTCCTCGCGCAGGTCATAGTGCTCGTTCTCGGGTTCGTCCTGGTCATAGCGGTGTTCTACTTCTCGAACGACCTTTCTGTCTTGATCCCGTTTCCGCTTCGGCCGGCTGAGGTGATCGCGAGCAAGTTCGCCGTGATCCTCGCCAACGAGTACGTGGGCCTCGCGGTGTTCATAGTCCCCGTTCTCGCGGCGTACGGGGTCCACGCCGGGGTAAACGTCGTCCCTTACGCCGTGTCCGCCATCCTGGTCTTCCTGGCTGTCCCCCTAGTGCCATTGGTGCTTGCCGCCGTTCCGGCGATTCTCCTCATGAGGGTCGTGGGGCTGTCCAGACGGAAGGACACTCTGGCCATGATAGGAGGTTTCCTTTTCGTAGCCGTGGTGGTAGTCCTTCAGTTGCTCGTGCAGTTGCAGGCTCCGGGTGCCGGAGAGGAAGCTGAGTTCCTCGCGAAGATGCTTGCGACCGCCGACGGCCTCGTGGACATCGTTGGGGCGCGGTTCCCGCCGAGCGTATGGGCGACGAAGGCGCTCGCGCTGTCCGGCACGTGGCAGGGCCTTTCGAGTCTAGCGGCTTTCCTTGCCGCCGGCGCTCTCGGGTTTGTGGTTCTTCTCGCCATCGGCGAAAGAGTTTTCTACCAGGGCGTGCTCAGCGGTTTCGAGGCGGGGGTGACGAGAGCCGCGCGTCGTGCGGCGAAGGAACACGTGGCGACATATGCCCCACGCTCGCCCGCGGTTTCGCTGGCCGTCGCGGAGATGAAGCTCTTCACGCGGACTCCCGTGTTCGTGCTGAACGGGTTCACCGGGTTTGTGATATTCCCGGTCATGTTCGTGGTGATGTTCTTCGCGAGGAGCTCTCCCGAAGTCGCCGGCCTGTGGAGCGCGTTGCTGGCGGCACCCGGGGTTGCCGCCATCGGGGCTCTCGTCATAGCGGGTTACTTCTTCATCCTTGCGGCTATGTCGTGCATTCCTTTCACTGCCTTCTCCCGCGAAGGAAGGAAAAACATCTGGATCTCCAGGAGCTTCCCCGTGGCCGGGCGGACGGTCGCCCTGGGTAAGGCGGTGGGGGCCGAGGTCATGATAGCCTTTGGAGCGCTCCCGGGGGTCGCGGTGCTCGGGTATCTGAGCAGGCTGCCCATCTCGAGCGTGCTGGTGGGGGTCATCCTGGGCTTTCTGTCCTCATTCGTGCTGTGCGTCTGTGGAGTGCTGTTCGACATGTGGCGCCCCATGCTGAACTGGACCGACCAGCAGAAGGCCATAAAGTCCAATCTCAACGTGCTGGCAGGCATGCTCATGGGGGTGGCCGTCATCGTCGTGCTGGGCGTGACTGTGAGATTCTGCACCAAACTGGGGTTGCCTGAGTGGGGAGTCGTGGCGGGGGTCGCGGGAGTCCTGGTGATTCTCCTCATGGTCTTGATGAGGATCCTGAGAACTGTCGCGGACAGGCTGTGGGTCAGGCTCGAAGCCTGAGGCATTCCTCGTCTTCCGCTCATGTTCCGCTCATTCCTCGTTCCGGATGCCCCGCCCTGGGGCGTATGAATTGCGTGCCGCAGCCGCATAATACTTAGCGGCGCGGCTCGAGCCGATCCCTCTGCATGTGACTGCATGTGACTGCATGTGATCAGTACCAGGAGGTTGAACGAGATGAGCAACCGGTGCGGCACCGGCGGTGCACCTTGGATTCCCGGCACCAGGCCGGTGAATCTCGCCGGCGAGGTCAGCCCGGTTCCTGAGAGGACGCCGTCGCCCGGGACGCCAGGCGAGGCGCCGGAAGCATCGGAGTCAGCTGCGACGTCGCTGAAACAGCTCGGGGAGATGCGCACTCCCGCGGCGCCGCAGAGCAACGTGCACGTGATGACGATAATCGGCCAAATCGAGGGCCATATCGTCTTGCCTCCCCAGAACAAGAGCACCAAGTACGAGCACGTCATCCCTCAGCTGGTAGCGGTTGAACAGAACCCTGCCATCGAGGGCCTCCTCGTGGTCCTGAACACCGTGGGCGGAGACGTGGAGGCCGGGCTCGCCATCGCCGAGATGATCGAGAGCATGTCGAAGCCTTCCGTGTCCCTCGTGCTCGGGGGCGGCCATTCGATCGCCCTGCCGGTCGCTGTGAGCTGCAAGTACCGTCTCATCGCCTCGACGGCCACGGTGACCGTGCATCCCTTGCGGCTCTCGGGGCTTGTGATAGGCGTGCCCCAGACTTACGAGTACTTGGAGAAGATGCAGGACCGGGTCATCAAATTCGTGGCCGAGCACACGAGGATCAGCCCGGAGAAGTTCCGGGAGCTCATGTTCCGCACAGGAGAGCTCGTCAGAGACGTGGGTACGGTCCTCGTGGGGAGCGACGCCGTCAACCTCGGCCTCATGGACGCCGTGGGAGGTCTTTCCGACGCTCTTTCCGTGCTCAATAAGATGATCGCAGAGAAGCGGGCCGGACGCGCCGAGGCCGCCGGCAGGGAGGCTGCACGACTGCAATGATCCTCTACACAGTCCTTCCCCTCGAGGTGGTCCTGGAGGGCATAGACAAGGAAAGGACCTTCATGGACGTGGAAATACGAGGCGTTACGATGACCGTGGAGCAGTTGTCTCCGAACGAGGCCGCGATAGTTCGGATCATAAGCACCGACCCACAGCATTTCCTCGATCCCGCCCTGCAGCCGGGAACGCGCATCCGGCTCGCACCCACCCTTTCCACCTCCTCTGGCTGCACGGGCATCCTACCGCAAGACCAGCAGCGCCCTTCGCTCTTATAGAACCTTTCAAGTGGAGCCTTCCGCGGCCCGGCTCCCACGTCCCGCTCGGGGCGACCGGGGACAGAGCGCGGGCCTTCCGTCCGCATTCGCCCTGTGCTATAATAGGTCAGGCTGACAGGGCATATATTGAGACCGACGCGCTTGGGCGGATCTTCGCAAGTGGGGGAGATGTGCGGCGTGGCCAGCTCGCTCTGTCGGCTGCTTGCGGGGGTGGGCCTCTTTCTTGCGGGCGTCCGGTTGCTGCGGGCGGGGCTCATGGGTGCAGCAGGCAGCCGGGCGGAGGAGGCCCTGAGAGGGTTCACGCGCACGCCCCTGACGGGAACCGTGACAGGCGTTGTCGTGACTGCGGTCCTCCAGAGCTCGAGCGCGGTCACGGCGATGGTGGTGGGGCTGGTCGATGCCGGGGTCCTTGACCTCTACCAGGCTTTCGGGGTGATAATGGGGGCCAACCTCGGGACATGCGTGACTGCGCAGATAGCCTCGTTTCGGGCGGAGTCGCTCGGCATCCCCGTCGTCTGTGCCGGGCTTGCGCTGTACCTGGCGGCGAGGCGCCCTCTGAACCGCGACATCGGGGTCGTGCTGGGCGGCCTCGGATGCATTCTGTGGGGCGCGGGAGTGACTTCTTCCGCAATGGCTTGGGTCGGAGGCGTACCGTGGGTCGTTGAGTTCCTGGTCGTGCTGGGGCAGGTGCCGGCGCTTGGGGTTGCGGCGGGTGCGGTTCTCACCGGGCTCATCCAGAGTTCCAGTGTGGCGACGGTCGTGCTCATCGGGCTCGCGCGGCAAGGCGTCGTGGATCTCAAGTCCGCGGTGGCCGTCGCTCTCGGCAGCAACATTGGTACTTGTGTGACTACACTCGCTGCCAGCGTCGGGGCGTCATGGACCGCGAGGAGGGCGGCTGTTCTGCACCTTGCCTTCAACGTAGCGGGAGTGGCGTGCGTCCTCCCGGTGTTCGGGCCGTTCCTCCGGCTCGTGGAGGCTGTATCCGGGCTGGACCCGGGGCGCGGGATAGCCAATGCCCACACGCTTTTCAACTTGCTGTCCATCGTGGCTATTCTACCGTGGTCCCGCAGGTTCGTGGACATCGTGAGGGGAGGGCGGACATGGACGTTGTGAAAGCCGTGGTCCTGGGGATGGTGCAGGGACTCACCGAGTTCCTGCCGGTGTCGAGCTCAGGCCACCTCGTCATCGCCCGGGAGATCCTCAAGGCTCGGGAAGCGCTGGTATCGTTCGACGTCCTCGTGCACCTCGGCACGCTGGTTTCGGTTGTCGTGGTTCTCAGACGCGAAGTGGCGCGCGTCGTAGCGGCGGCGATAGGCATCGCAAGAGACGTCGCCCGGGGGACAAGCCTGGGCAAGGCTGTCTCGCGGGATGACTGGCGGAGGACGGTTTCTCTGATCGTTGTCGCGAGCGTCCCCACCGCGTTCATAGGGCTTGCGCTCGAGCCCGCCGTGGAGCGGCTCTTCGCGTCGAAGTTCGCTGTGGGAGCTTTCCTCGTCGCGACGGGGCTCGTGTTGTGGATCGGCGACAGGGTGAACGCAGGAGAGACTCCCCTGGGCCGGTTGGGGCCTTTGGGCGCGTTGTGTGTCGGCGTGGCGCAGGGGCTGGCGGTGGCGCCGGGCTTTTCTCGCTCGGGCGCGACCATCAGCACGTGTCTCCTGCTCGGGCTGAGGCGCGACGACGCGGCGAGGTTCTCTTTTCTCCTCTCCATACCGGTAATCCTCGGGGCCAGCGTGCTCGAGCTGCCCGACCTCGTGAAAGTGGGCCTTACGAAGGGCTTCGCGGCGCCTTTTCTCGCAGGTGCGGCCGCCAGCGTCGTTTCGGGGTACGTGGCGATCCACCTCGTGTTCTCGGCCTTGAGGCGGGGAAGGTTCATGGTGTTCGCGGTGTACACTTGGCTCGTCGGCGCGGCGGTAATGGCCTGGGCGCTCCTAGCGGGGTAAGGCTAGGCGGCCAGGGGGAACCGGCGCGGCGGCTGCGGCCGGTCACGAGTGAAACGTGAGCCGCCCTCGGCTCGGTGACGGGTGGTGCAGGGGCGGGACGCGGTGCAGACGCCGGATGAAAGCCATTTGGAGGAGGAACAGTGACCATTTCAGTAATAGCCGGACTCCTCGGCGGCCTCGGGCTCTTCATCTACGGAATGATGCAGATGGGCGAAGGTCTGCAGAAGGCGGCCGGCGACAGGATGCGGAAGATCCTCGAGGTCCTCACCGCGAGGACATGGATGGGGGTGATCGTGGGAACCGTTGTCACGGCCGTCATCCAGAGCTCCAGCGCGACCACGGTCATGCTAGTGAGCTTCGTGAACGCGGGCCTCATGACACTGAAGCAGGCGGTTGGAGTGATCATGGGGGCCAACATAGGCACGACCATGACGGCGCAGCTCATTGCTTTCAACCTTTCGGACCTGGCTCTTCCCGCGGTGGGTTTGGGCTTCATCATCACCTTTTTCTCGCGCAAGAAGATCCACAAGTACCTGGGCCAGGTCATTCTCGGGTTCGGCCTGCTGTTCCTGGGCATGACGATCATGACCGACACCATGAAGCCGCTGCGCGGCGACCCAGCTTTCGTGCGGTGGATAGGGAACCTTGGGAAGTACCCCTTTCTTGGGGTGCTTGCCGGACTGGCCATGACAGTGATCATTCAGAGCTCGAGCGCGACCATCGGCCTCCTCATGGCCGCTGCGTCCCAGGGGATAGTCGGGTTCGACGCCGCGGTGCCGGTGCTTTTCGGCGACAATATAGGAACATGCATCACGGCGGTCCTGGCGAGCGTAGGCGCGAACCTGTCCGCACGGAGGACGGCCGTGGTTCACGTGCTCTTTAATGTGTTCGGGACCATCCTGTTCCTTAGTCTGCTGCAGTTGTTCAAGGCGTTCGTGTACATGGTCACGCCGTCGGGCGACATCGAGCGTCTCATAGCGAACGCCCACACGTCGTTCAACGTCCTGAACACCCTGGTGTGGCTCCCCATGGCCGGCGTCCTTGCACGGATTGCGACCGCGGCGTGTCCCGGCAAGGAAATCATCAT
The DNA here is from genome assembly GCA_050261175.1 of Clostridia bacterium. GTDB lineage: Bacteria > Bacillota > SHA-98 > UBA4971 > UBA4971 > UBA6256. The sequence continues at coordinate 40,040 of JBLNDA010000020.1, read as the reverse complement.
GGAGCACGGCCCTAAGTACCTGGACAAGCGCATGCTGTCCACGCCATCTGTCGCCCTCCAGCTCGCGGTGAGGGAACTCGTTAGGATGGCCGGGTTAGCCCGCGAGATGGTGAAGGATGCCGGAGAGGCGCTCCTCGCGGGCAGGCCGAGCGCGGTTTCCAAGAGCATCAACGCTCGCGAGGACGTGGTGGACAACCTCCAGGCCGAGATAATCTTGTACCTCTCGACCGTCATGGCCCAAGGCGTGCTCACCCAGCCCCAATCGACAAGGCTCGCTGGAATGCTGCACGTGGTGAACGACATCGAGCGCATCGGCGATCATGCCGTGAACATTTCCGAGTTCGCCATCGACAAGGTCGAGCAAGGGCTTGAGTTCTCCGACGAAGCCAAAGCCGAGTTGAGAGACCTTTTCAGGCGGGTCGACGAGGTCATTTCCGACGCGGTCCAAGCCCTCGAGAAGAACGATCCCGCACTCGCGCAGGACGTGTGGGAAAAGGAAAAGTACATCGACGAGCTCGAGGAGGTTCTCCGAACGAGCCACCTCAGGCGGTTGAACCAGGGGAGGTGCTCCCCGGCGTCCGGAGTCATCTACGTCGAAGTCGTGGACAACCTCGAGCGCATGGCGGACCATGCGGTCAACCTCGCCGACGCCGTCGTCCAGAACGCGGTTCCCCCGCATGAGTAGGGTCGTTGCCGCAGCTCGCCGCGGGGAGCGCCGGATGCGGCCCGTGGAGGAATTCGGGCGGATGCGTAGAAGTCTCCAGGGCGGCACGGAGGTCCTGCTATGCCTGGAGTCTCCAGAAGTCTATTCAAAGAAAAAGAAAGCGTAAGGGAAAGCAAAGGCAGGAGGGGGTTCTCCCCGAAGCGTCCCGCGGGGAAGTACCGCGCTCACCTCCTGGCTGTGCTGGGCACGCTCTGGGCTGGCGCGGGCGTGTTCTGCCTCGTATGCCTCTTTTCCGACCAGCTTGGCTTGAGATACGCCGCGGGGGCGGCGGGAGAAAGGCTGGCCGTGGCGTTGCGCGCGGTCGCAGGCGACTGGGCGGCGCTGATACCGATGGTCCTCGTGGCGGTAGGGGTCGACATCGCGGTCGAACACGACGGGCCCGCCATAGCGGCGCGCGCAAGCGGGCTCCTGTGCATCGCCGGCGCGCTCCTCGGCCTCGCCGGCGCAGGGATGGCAGGGTCCCATATCGCAAGATGGCTTTCGTGGGCCGTGGGGAAGGTTGGTGCCGTGGTGTCGTGTGCCGTGGTGCTGCTTGCCGGCGTGAGCCTGGCCGCGGATGTGCCCGTGCCGCGGCTCGTCACGGGTCTTGTCAGGGCTTCTGCGCGGGGGGCGAGGCTCGGTGCGAGAGGCCTCACGGCGGTCGTGTGCGCTTTCGTGCGCGCGGTCTCGTTCGTTGCGCGGCGGATCCTCTTGCCTCTTTTCGAGGAGGCGGAGTCGCCTGACATTGAAGCGGGTGAACGCCGCCCGGCGCCACCGCCGCCTGGGCCCCCGGCCGAGGCTCCGGAAGTGCGGACGCCGGACGAGGTGAGGGGGCGCAACCCCAAAAGAGGAATGACCGCCGTCGCGAAGGAGGGGGCTCACACTGCCGCTTGCACCCCTGCCGCAGGCGGTCATGTGGTCCCTGGGAAAAAGGCGGACCCTCCTTGCGAGGGGGGGTACGTGTTGCCCCCGATCACCCTCCTCGGGTACCCCGCGAGGCCTGCCAGATGGAAGCAAGGGGAGACGCCGGATCACTCGAGGCTGCTGGAGGAGACGCTCGCCAGCTTTGGCGTAAAAGGCAAGGTCAGTCAAGTCGACCGGGGTCCTGTGGTGACCAGGTATGAGCTGACGCCTGCTCCCGGCATCAAAGTGAGCAAGATCATGAGCCTTTCCGACGACATCGCGCTGGCCTTGGCCTCGTCCGGCGTCCGGCTCGAAGCGCCGATACCGGGCAAGTCCGCAATCGGGATCGAGGTTCCGAACCCGGAGGTCTCCTTCGTTTACCTGAGAGAGGTCCTGCAATCCAGCGAGTTTCAGAGACACAAGAGTAAGCTCGCAATAGCGCTGGGAAAGGACATCGCCGGTAAGCCGGTGGTCGGCGACCTCGAGAACATGCTCCACCTGCTGGTTGCGGGAGCCACAGGCTCGGGCAAGAGCGTGTGCCTCAACGCCCTCATCGCGAGCATCCTCTTCAAGGCCACGCCTGAGGAGGTCAAGCTCCTCATGATAGACCCGAAGCGCGTGGAACTCACAACCTACGACGGGGTACCCCACCTCCTCGCGCCAGTGGTTACCGATACGAGGGAAGCCGGCGGCTATCTGAGGTGGGTCGCCCAGGAGATGGACAACCGTTACAGGTTGCTGGGTGCGAACGGTGTGAGGAACATCGAGAGGTACAACGCTCTCTCCAAGGCGGGCAAGCTTCACGATCCCGAGGCCAGGCCTCTTCCATACATAGTCGTCATCATAGACGAACTGGGCGATCTCATGATGGTGGCCCAGAAAGACGTGGAGGATGTCGTCTCGCAGCTGGCCTTCATGGCACGCGCAGCCGGGATTCACCTGGTGCTCGCCACTCAGAGACCTTCGGCGGATGTCGTCACGGGAATCATAAAGATGAACATACCGTCCCGGATCGCTTTCGCCGTGCCCTCCCAGGTGGATTCCAGGGTCATCCTCGACACGGGCGGCGCAGAGCGGCTTCTCGGGAAAGGAGACATGTTGTTCTTCCCTGTTGGAGCGCCCAAGCCAATCAGAGTTCAGGGCGCGTACGTCTCTGACTCGGAGATCGAGGCGATCGTGGACTTCGTGAAGGCGCAGGCGGAGCCGACGTACGTCGCGGAAAGCGTCACGAGGGAAGCTACCGACGGTGAAAGCCTTGGCGAGGAGGACCCGCTGTTCGAGGATGCGGTGAGGCTCATACTGGAGACGGAGGAGGCATCCATCTCGAAGCTCCAGCGGAGGTTCAGGATCGGGTACACACGGGCGGCAAGGCTCATCGACGCCATGGAGTCGCGCGGCCTCGTCGGCCCGTATGAGGGCAGCAAGCCGCGAAAGGTCCTCATGACCCTTGAAAGGTGGGACGCGATCCGGGCGAAAGCCCGCGACTCAGCCCGCGACTCGTGAAGCATGAAGCTGGGACCGTGCAGGTCAGAGGGGTTCGAGAGCGCACCGGAGGGGGGATGCGTCGTGCGAGAGCTCGGCGAACTTCTGAGGAAGGCGCGGGAAGCCAAGGGTCTTGCGATTTCCGACGTGCAGGAGGCCACGAAGATACGTGGTCGCTATCTGGAGGCAATGGAGCGAGGAAACTTCGAGGTTCTCCCAGGGGAGGTGTACGTCAGGGGATTCCTGCGCAGCTATGCAGAGGCCGTGGGCCTCTGCGGGGACGAGGTCGTGGAGAGGTACAAGGCGGCGCGCGCCCAAGTTGAGATGGGAAAGGCCCCGGAAGCACCTCCCGACAAACGGCAAGACATGTCGAAAAAACTCAGAATGTCGCGGCACTTCCTGATCGCTGTAGGGGCGATCTCCGCGCTGGTTGTGCTCGTGGGCGCCGCTGTATGGCGCCAAGTGCGCGCGCCCTCCGGTCCAGCTGGCATGTCCGGCCCGCCGCACGCTTCGTACGTCGAGCCTGACGCGGACGTCGTGACGAGCGATGCCCTCACTTCGTCGGAAAGCCAGATCCTCCCGGAGCCGCGCCTAGAAGAGGCGCCTGCGGAGGCAGGGCAGGAGGGGAAGGGGGATGCCGCCATGCAGCCCGCGCCGGTGACGCCATCCCCGCAGCCTGCTGAGTCGCAGCCTGCGGTGTCTGAGCCACAGGAGGCCTCCCCGGCTGGCGAGGGCCACGAGCTTTCGGTGCAAATAACAGAGCGGTGCTGGGTGAGGGTGGTGGCCGACGGCAGAGTGGTCTTCGAGCGTTCGATGCTCGCCGGGGAGCGGGCCACTTGGCACGCAAAGAAGTCCATCCGTATCAAGGTCGGCAACGCCAGTGGAATCGACGTGACTTACAATGGGATACACGTCGGCCCCCTGGGTAAATCGGGTCAAGTCGTGGAGAGATCATATCCAGAGGATTGAAGGCATGATTTTCCATCGGCGAGCATGGCGTGATATCAGCATTTTTCGCCACGGCGAGCAGGAGAATGCCGAATCGCATCGAATAGCAAATGGCAGAGGTCAGGCAAAACCGTGTGACCAAAGCATTCAAAGGGTGGAAGGAGGAACTGAGTTGAATAAGGCGGAACTCGTTGCGAAAGTTGCCGAGCAAACAGGAGCCAAGCGGAAAGATGTCGAGAAAGTCATAGGCGCGACGCTGGAAGCTGTGGAGACCGCTCTTGCTTCCGGAGACAAGGTGCAGCTCGTTGGCTTCGGCACTTTCGAGGTGAGGAAGCGCGCTGCGCGCACTGGGAGGAATCCGAGGACTGGCGCATCGATCAAGATCGCCGCTTCCAAGGTGCCGGTGTTCAAGGCTGGCAAGGCTCTCAAGGACAAGGTTGCCGCAAGATAGTCCATACTATAGAGACCGGGTTTTCCAATAGCGGTAACGGGTTGCCGGAAGGCAACCCATTTTCCTCTCAGGAACCGGGGGCGGCACATCTCGACACGGTAAGCAGCGGTAGAAAGGCAAAGGTCCTCGGGGACCTTCTCGCCGGCTGTGTCCGATCCCTAACGAGGCTGCAACGACCTTCCGGCCGGCGCAACCTCTGGCTGCAGTACATTACAGAACCGGACGCAACCTTTGACCGACCGGCAGAGATCTTGGGCAGACCATACGCGATCTTTCAACCGCGGACAGACTGTCTTTGGACCAATGCAGGTCTTGGCTCGGCCAGAGGCGACTTCTTTTGAACCCGGCAAGGCCTTCCGGCCCGGACGGATCCTTGGGAGGCCGCGAGCTGACCTTCGCTCAAGCGGCCCAGGCGTTGCAGACGCAAGGCAAAGAGCCGCCCTTCGCTCGATCGCCGTGAGGCTTTCCAGGCCTGCAGCGCACAGGAAGAGGCGCACGGCGGTCTTAGCTCGGCCCAACGAGGACCTTTGCGATAGTATTATGTCCGCGGCCGCGGGAAATAAACTGACACTTGCGGGCAATAATTGCATGTACGGGACAGCAAGGAGTGCGGCTCCTGTGTTTCTGTGGGGGTCGCGAGGGGGACTTTCGGTTGGCGATCGACCTTCACGTTCATTCGACGGCGTCGGATGGGCGCTATTCTCCCGAAGCGCTCGTTCGATTGGCATCGGACAGAAACGTAAAGACCATCGCGGTCACGGATCACGACACCGTCGCCGGTGTGCGGGAGGCGGTGTCCGCCGGGGTGCGGTTGGGCGTGAGAGTCATACCAGGCGTGGAGTTGTCAAGCGACTCGGAGGAGGTTGAGGTTCACATCCTCGGCTATCACATCGACACCACCTCGCCGGTGTTCCTGGAGACCCTCCGCGTGCTAAGGCAGGGACGGATCGCCAGGGCCGAAAGAATACTGCAAAAACTGGGCAGTCTTGGCATACGTATCTCCATGCCTTACGTCTTGAGCCTTGGGAAGGGAGGGGTGGTCGGGAGGAGCCAGATCTTCCGCGCCATGGTGAACCTGGGATACGCGAGGCCGGAGCGCCGCTATGGCGACTTCGAAAAGTACCTGGGGAAAGAGGGCCTTGCGTACGTGGAGCACTACGGGTTGACCCCGACGGAAGCCGTCCGCCTGGTGCGGACCGCGGGCGGTGTTCCAGTGTTGGCCCACCCTGGGAGAACGGCGGGGGAGGCTCTCCTCGACGATCTCATCCGTGCCGGATTGGAGGGAGTCGAGGCATACTACCCGGCTCATGACCATGAGGTCACGAGGCGGTGGGTGGAGATCGCCGGGCAGCGAGGGCTCATCGTCACGGGAGGGAGCGACTTCCACGGTGTCGCGCCCGACGAGCCCGCCGTGCTGGGAGGGGTGCGTGCGCCGGACTGGATAGTGGACGCTCTCGACAGGAGGTGGCGTGAGCTCGTCGCAAGCGCGGCAAGCGCGGATGGAGGGAATGGGCCCGATGTGTCGAAAACGAATTGAAGAGACGACTGGGCTCGGCGGTGTTGCGAGGTGATGAATCCCATGGCAGGCGTGGCTGGGCAAGCGGCAGGGCGGCTTCGGGGCCGGAGGCTTCGAGGCGGGGGACCGGCGATCGTGCTGGCCTTCGCTGTCATGATATGCCTGGGATTCGTGTCGTGGCGGCTCGCCACGTCGGGGCTTGAAGACGTCGTGGGCTACCGAAGCCCGTATTCCTTCGCGATCGAGCCGGGGGAGTCCACCGCGCGGGTGACGCGGAGGCTCGTCCTCGTGATAGTCGACGGCCTCGGGTTCGGGGGAGTCGATGAGATGCCCGTGTTGAAGGACATCGGGAGTCGCGGCGCCGCTTTCTCGCTCCTGGTCCACCAACCGTCATTCTCCTATCCCGGATGGACCACGCTCCTCACAGGCGCGCCTCCGGAGATCTCCGGGGTGACGACCAATGCATACGAGGGCGCTGTCCTCGTGGATAACCTCTTCGAGGCCGCGCGACGCACGGGGGTCGAGACCGCGCTTGTCGCCAGCGAGGATTGGAAGGCTCTCTTGGGCACGGCCGTCGGGCGCGCGACGTACGTCGACGCCGTTGCGGCCGCAGACGCCGCTGCGAGCGAAAAGGCCGACGGTGACGTCCTCCGCGCGGCTCTAGGGGAGATCGAGAGAGGCGACGCCCGCCTCGTCGTTGTGCACTTCTCGTCGGTGGATGCCGCCGGGCACGCCTCCGGCGCCGCGAGCTCAGCCTACGCTGCGGCGTCGGCCGGCGTGGATGCGAGGATCGGGAAGATCGTGGCGAGCCTCGATCTCACAAGTGACACGATAATCGTGACGTCTGACCACGGGCACACGCCGCGAGGCGGGCACGGGGGCTGGGAGGAGGACGTCATCCGGGTCCCGCTGGCCGCGGCCGGGGCGGGGATTGTCACGCCTGAGCGCCCTGGGGCGGAGATCTCGTGGGTGCCGGCCCGACAGGAGGACGTGGCTGCCACGTGCGCCGCGCTCCTCGGCATCCCTGTTCCTGCCCACTCGCAGGGCAGGGTCCTCTTCGAGGGGCTGGACGCGGCTCCGCACGTAGTCGCTGAGAGGGCCATAAGGCAGGCTGAGGCGAGGCGCGCTTTCGCCGAGGGCTATCTCCGCGTGCTCGGGGCGCGGCCACCGGCGGTCGAACCGATCTCCAACGCGGTCCTCCTTCACAATGACGGCAAGTACGATGAGGCAACGGAGCTTGCCTTTCAGATAGACAGCCAGGTCTTGAGTGCGATGTCCGGCGCGCGCCGGCGGTTTCTCGGCGCGCAGCGCCTGGTGAGCATACCCGCGATCCTGGTGGTGCTCGGCGGGCTCGCGTGGGGGCTTGCGATCATCTCAGGCAGGCGCGTCGCGAATCTCAGAATCCCTGTGGTTGGAGCAGCGGTGTACTTTGCCGCGTACTACGGCCTCGTGCTCGCGCGCGGCATCGCGTTTTCCATGAGCGTCTTCAACAGCGAGAGCGAGGTCGCGCCGTTCTTCGCGTGGAGGGTGGCTGACTCGGCCGTGTGCGGGCTGCTTGCGACAGGGGTCTCAGGGTGGTGGCTCGCGCGGGAGGCGCGCAAGCGGCCACTTGACGCGCTTCTTGCCGGTTTGGCCTGCGTCTACCTGATCGTGTTCACCCTTGTCCTCCAGGTTGCCGCCTTCGTGGCGGGCGAAGGTGTGAGGTTCACTCACTACCTGCCCGATCTTCACAGGGCGTTCAAGTACTGTGTTGATTTGCTTCAGACGGCGGCGATAGGTGTGTCGTCGCCGGTTCTAGCGGGGCTTTCGGTCGGGGTGTGGTGGCTGCGCCGCCGTGGCGGAGCCGTCCCGGGCGGCGTGAGGAGGCGCACGCGTCATTCAACCTCAGGGAGGGCAAGGCTCGGATGAAAGACGTCTTCGATTACGTGGATCGACACGCGCCCGAGTTCGTCAGGGAACTGCAAGCCCTCTTGCGGCAGCCCAGCGTATCCGCTCAGGGCACGGGCGTGGAGGATACCGCCAGGATGGTCGAGCGCATGTTTTCGTCCGTGGGGGCAAGGGTCCAGGTATTCCGGATAGAGGGGGCCGCACCTCTCGTCACGGCGGAGATACCGGGCGCCCAGGAGCAAACGGTCCTATTCTACAACCATTACGACGTCCAGCCGCCGGAGCCGCTCGGCATGTGGCGACATGACCCGTTCGGCGCTGAGATCGACGGTGGCAAGCTGTACGCGCGCGGCGCCGCCGACAACAAAGGGGACCTCGCGGCGCGTGTGAGGGCGGCCGAGGCCTTTCTGAAGGTCAGAGGGGGACTCCCCGTAACCGTGAAGTTCATCGTCGAGGGCGAAGAGGAGATAGGCAGTCCCAACCTCGATCGTTACGCCAGGGAGCACCCGGAGGCTTTCCGTGCTGACGCCTGCATATGGGAGACAGGGGGCCGCGACGAGGACGGCAGGCTCGAGGTCACTCTCGGCTGCAAGGGGCTTTGCTACGCCCACATAGAAGTGGAGGGCGGCAGCCACGACCTGCATTCTTCCCTCGCCGCCGTCGCCCCGAACCCGGCGTGGAGGCTTCTATGGGCGTTGAACTCCCTCAAGAACGAGAGGGAAGAGATACTCATCCCCGGATTCTACGACGATGTTCGCCGGCCCAGCCCGGCCGATGCCGCACTCATCGAAAAGCTCCCTACGAGCTCCGAGCGCCTGGCGAAGACATTCGGCATCGACAGGTTCGTGCTGGACCTTTCCGGCAAGGAGGTTCTCAGGCGGCTGTACTTCGAACCCACGTGCAACGTCTGCGGCCTCTCAGCGGGCTATGAGGGACCTGGTTCGAAGACGGTTCTGCCCAGCAAGGCCGAGGCCAAGCTGGACATGCGCCTCGTGCCGGATCAGCGGCCCGACGACATAGCGAAGAAGTTCGAGGAGTATCTGAGGGCGAAGGGCTACTGCGACTTCCGCGTGACGTGGCTTGGGGCGGAACGCCCCGCGAGAACGGACCCCGATTCGCGGATAGTGAAGGTCATCAAGGAGGCCGGCGCCGAGCTTTTCGGGAAAGAACCATTGTTGTACCCGACCTCCCCGGGCACGGGCCCGATGTACCAGGTCGCGGCCCAGTTCGGCACGCCAGCCGTGGGCGTCGGCATCAGTAACCCGGAGTCTCGCGTGCACGGGCCTGACGAAAACATCAGAGTGTCCGATTTCCTGGACGGCATCAAGTTCATGGCCCTGGTGCTGGAGCGCTTCGCCGGGTGAGAGCGGCGGAGGAGTCCACCGATGGGCGTCGAAAGTCCTCGTCTGGAGGTGTTCGGGTGAAAGTCATCTGCACGGGCACCAGCGGCTCAGGAAAGCTCGAGTACCTCAAGGGGGCGCTTGCCACTTCTGAGGCTCGTGGCAAGAAGGTCCACCTCTTCAACGTGGGCGACCTCATGTTCAAGAAAGCCGATGAGCTGGAGAGCCCCACGAGCCCGGAGAAGATCTTGGATCTCTCCCCGTCCACGCTGAGGTCTCTCCGGGCCGCGGTATTCGAGGAGATCCTCAAGAAGGCCGAGAAGGTCGAGAACTGCATCATTTCCACGCATGGCTGCTTCCGGTGGAAGAACTACCTCATGCCCGCTTTTGACGTGCACTACCTGAACGAACTCAAGCCGGATCTTTACGTGACGGTTATCGATAGCGTCCTCAACGTGTCGAAAAGGCTGGATGAGTCGCCCGTGTGGAGGGGGCGGCTCTCACTGAAAGACATCCTGATCTGGAGGGACGAAGAGATCTTCGTCACGAAGATGATGGCGTCCTACCAGCGAAAGCCCCACTACGTCGTGGCGGTGGGTCAGCCTGCAAGCACTGTCTACAACCTGATGTTCAGGCCGGAGGTCCCCAAGGTGTACTTGAGTTTTCCGATTACCTTGATGCAGAACGACTCCGTGAAGATGCAGGAAGTGAGGGAATTCCGGGACCGGCTGCGGGAGCGCTTCGAGGTTTTCGACCCGCTTGCTGTGGAGGATACGGAGCTTTCATACGGGATGGGGAGGGACGAGTCGAAGAGCTACAATCTCTCCGAAATAGGTCCGGAGTTCGCCATCATGCCGTCAGACAGGGGCGAGATAGCCGACCAAACGGTCATCCGCGACTACATGCTGATCGACCAGAGCGACATGGTGGTCGTGTACTATCCGACGGACAAGACGTCCCCCGGGGTGCTCTGCGAGATCATCTACGGCTCTACGAACAACAAAGAGGTCTACGCGATCTTCAAAGAACGCGTGAGCCCGTTCTTGAAATTCCACTGCACGAAGGTGTTCGCTGACCAGGAGTCCTTCTTTGACTACCTGAGGCAAACCGGCAAGATGCCCGCGGAGTAGGGCGGTAGTATGGCTTTCACTGGGTCTCGGGATCTTGGGGGCCACGGGGGGTGGCGGTGATGCCCGGGTCAGCCACAGGATGGGCGAGCTCATTCCTCTGTCCGGGGATGGTCGCACGTTGCTCCGCGTCCACGTTTGGCTTCGCCTTCGCCATGCCGATCGAGGGCGCGCTCTCCGCCACTCATCGGCAGATATCCATGGCTCTCTTCGTGGCTCTGACGATCTTCGGGGCGCTCGTCTTAGTCGTACTCGCCACGGTTGGAACCAATAGAGCCCTCAGCAGGAAGGTGAGGGCTACCATCAGGGATCTCTCTGAATCGGAAGCCAAGTACCGGCAACTCATCGAGAACGCAAGCGACGGGATGTTCGTCGCGGACATCGGCGGCACGATCACGTATGTGAACGAGCCTCTCGCCGCGATGCTCGGGTACGCGGCCCACGAGCTGGTGGGCCGGAAGATCTTCGAAGTCGTGGCAGACACGAGCCACGATGAGATCGCTGCGGCCCTCTCGCCCGGCGGCATGTCCCGGGATTGCCAGATGCTCGACGTGGAGCTGGCCGGACGCGGAGGCAAGTCCGTGTACTGCCAGATCAACACGAGCGTCATCAGGAAGGAGGGCGCCGCCGTGGCGATCCAGGGCGTGGTTCGCGACGTGACCCAGAGGAGGCGGCTCGAGGAGGAGCTGCGCCGCCAGACTGAGGAAGCCCGCCGGTCCGCCGCGGAGATGGTGAGCATACACGAAGTAGCGGTGGCGACCACGTCCGTGCTCCATCTTCCCGCGCTGCTCGAAGTCATGTACGAGCAGGTGGCGGCGATAATCGGCAATGAATCGTTCTTCGTGGCCCTTTTCGACGAACAGGCTTCCGCGATCAGGTTCGAGATGATAGTAGACCATGGCGTGCGCGTCGCCAGTTTCACGCGACCCTATCCCACCGGCAGGGGTCTCACCGAATGGGTGATAAAGTCGGGCAAGCCTCTCTTCATAAGGGATTCGTCCATGGACATGGAGCACGCTCCCGCGGAAGCCATCACACTGGGGGACATGCCGCTGTCAGTGATCGCAGTGCCGCTCTGCGTGCAGAACAGGGTGATCGGGGTGATGTCGGTACAGAGCTATACCCAGCGCTTCGAGGAGGACCACGTGCGGATCATGTGCACCATCGGCACGCAGGCGGCCATCGCCATAGAGAACGCAAGGTTATACCGGGAACTCCAGGCGAAGAACGAGCTGCTCGAGAAGAGCGAGGCGGAGCTCAGGCGGGTCAACGCCAAGCTCGACAGGCAGCTTGCCGAGGTGACGAGGCTGCATCAGATAGCCGAAAGGCTGGCCATCACAGACTCGGTCACGGGGCTCTTCAACCATAGGCACTTTCAGGAGAGACTCGCTGAGGAACTGGCGAGGTGCGAGCGGTACGGGCGGTATCTGTCCCTGCTGATGGTCGACATCGACGACTTCAAGCAGTACAACGACGTGTTGGGCCATCCGGCAGGCGACGCCGCTCTGAAAGCCGTGGCCAGGCTCCTGACGAGGTCCGTTCGTTCGACCGACGTCGTGGCGAGGTACGGCGGGGAGGAATTCGTGGCCATACTCCTTGAGGCACAAAAGGCGCAGGCGCTCAGGGTGGCAGAGAAGATCAGGGCGAGAATAGAAGCGTACCCGTTCCCCGACGAGGATCAGATACCGAGCGGGCGTGTCACAGTCACGGTGGGAGTCGCCACGTATCCCACGGACGCCAGGACCCAGAAAGACCTCATCTATCTTGCGGACATGGCGTGCTACCGGGGAAAGAGGGAGGGCCGGAACCGCGTCATCCAGGCTTGAGGTCGCCCTTGAGGTTGCCGGAGTCCAAGAGCACGTCCACGCGGTCGGGCGTGACGATGACGAAGCCGCCTGTCACTTCGATGTCTTTCCGCGCTCCGTTGCGGTCCACGACGATCCGTCCCGGTCGAATGGCAGATACGGTTGGTGCGTGGTTGCGGAGCACTTGGAAGTCTCCTTCGGAGCCGGGGATCAGAACCGAGGTAGCCCGGGTCGTCAGGACCGTCTTCTGCTGCGTGAGAACACGCAAGGCGAATTCGCCCATGATTCCACCTCCATGGTCACACTCGCTCCGCGAGCTTCACGATTTCGAGCGTCTCAACGCCTCGTCCAGCGTCCCCACCATGTAGAAGGCCTGTTCAGGCAGGTCGTCCAGTTCCCCGCGGACGATCCGTCCGAATCCTTCCACGGTTTCGCGTATGGGGACGTAGCGGCCGGGCTCGCCGGTAAACGCTTCGGCTACGAAGAGAGGTTGGGTGAGGAATCTCTGCACCTTCCGTGCCCGGCTCACGATGAGCCTGTCTTCGTCTGAAAGCTCGTCCATTCCCAGGATGGCTATGATGTCCTTGAGTTCCCTGTAGCGTTGCAGCACGGCCTGTACACCCCGTGCCACCTCGTAATGCTCGTCCCCGACGACCCGCGGGTCCAGCACGCGTGAGGTCGAGTCCAGAGGATCGACCGCGGGGTACAGCCCGAGCTCGGCGATGCTCCGGGAGAGCACCGTGGTTGCGTCCAGGTGAGCGAAGGCAGTGGCGGGAGCCGGGTCGGTGATGTCGTCCGCGGGCACGAAGACGGCCTGAACCGAAGTTATGGAACCGCGGGCCGTCGACGTGATCCTCTCCTCCAGCATGCCGACCTCCACGGCGAGGGTGGGCTGATATCCGACGGCCGCGGGCATCCTTCCGAGCAAGGCGGAGATTTCCCCGCCAGCCTGGATGTAGCGGAATATGTTGTCTATGAAGAGGAGCACGTCTTGACCCTCGACATCCCTGAAGTACTCGGCCATCGTGAGCCCCGCCAGTCCCACGCGGAAGCGGGCCCCGGGGGGTTCGTTCATCTGACCGAAGACGAGGGCTGTCTTCTCGAGAACCCCTGATGCCTTCATCTCCAACCACAAGTCGTTCCCCTCGCGGGTGCGTTCCCCGATGCCTGCGAACACCGAGAACCCTCCGTGTTCCACGGCGACGTTGCGGATGAGCTCCATGATCAGCACCGTCTTGCCCACGCCGGCTCCGCCGAAGAGACCGACCTTTCCGCCCCGAGGGTACGGCGCGAGGAGGTCGATGACTTTGATGCCGGTCTCGAGTATCTCGTTTCCTGTCCACTGTTCGGTCAGTTCCGGCGACGGGCGGTGAATCGGCCAGAACTCGACGTCTTCCGGCATGTCCAGGCCGTCTATCGGCTGGCCGAGCACGTTGAAGGCCCGGCCCAGGGTGCCGCGGCCCACGGGCACCTTCATCGGGGCGCCGGTATTGATGACCTCCATGCCCCGAGTGAGACCCTCGGTGGACGACATCGCGATGGCACGGACACGGCCTCTTCCTATGTGGTGCATGACCTCCAGTGTCACGCGGGCGGGCTCGCCCGGAGCTTCGTCATATGGTCCACTCTCCGGGGCGCGGCGCGGGGGGCCTTCGATGGTGAGGGCTGTGTATATCTCCGGGATGTCGTCCTCGGGGAACTCGACGTCCACCACAGGGCCGATGATCTGCACGACGCGTCCCCGTGCGTGCTCTCGGGCGTCCCGCTGCCCGGGTTCGACTCGTCGGCTGGGCATCGCTGCCAATCCCATCACACCTCCTTGGGGTCCTCGAGTCAGCGGAGGCTCTCAGCGCCGGTGGCGATCTCCGAGATCTCCTGGGTTATCTCGGCTTGCCTCGCCCGGTTGTAGGTGAGAGTGAGCCTTTCGATGAGCTCCCCCGCGTTGTCGGTGGCAGAATCCATGGCGATGGTCCTCGCCGCGAACTCGCTGGCTTTGGCTTCAACGAGCGCAGCGTACACGGCGGACGCCAGGTAATGGGGGAAGAGCCTGTCGAGGACGGATTCTGGCGAAGGCTCGTACACAAACTGCAGGTCGAGGCCGTTCGGACTACCCGTATCGCGGGCCGGGCCGGCTCCTTCGCCTACCTCGACCCGATCGTTTTCGTTGCCGGTGACTGGGCTCTGGGCTTCGTCGCGGCGGGCGGCAAGCCGCCGCCCCTCTATGGGCAGCAGCTGTGCGATGTGAGGCCGGTACGAACCCCGGGACATGAATCTTGCGAACACCACGTGCACGGAGTCTATCTCGCCCTCTAGATAACGCGCGAGCAGGTCCTCGGCGATGCGCCGGGCCAGCGACTCATCGGGAGTCTCGGGGAGGCGGACGTACTCCCTCACGGGCTGCAGACCCCGCCTGCGGAAGAAATCCCGGCCTTTCTTGCCGGCGACCACCACAGCCACGTTGTTTCGCACGGGGTCGGCCGTTCCGAGGAGACGGGTCGCTTTCCGCAGTATCTCCGCGTTGTAGCTGCCTGCAAGGCCCCTGTCGGAAGTTATGACGAGACACGCGCGGGTCGCGGCTTCCCTCGGCTCGAGGAGCGGATGTGCCCACGGAGGGGTTCGGGCGGCGATGTCAAGGACGATCCCCTTCAACGTCTCGGCGTATGCGCGAGCGGGCCCCACGAGCCTCTCGATACGGCGTAGTCGCGTGGAGGCCACGAGGGACATTGCCTGGGTGATGTGTTGCGTGCTCCGGACGCTGCGTATTCTGCGGCGAAGATCACGGAGCTCCTCCATAACACCTTTTCACGCTCCTTCGATGACCTGGCTTTCCAACGCGCCTTGAGCTTTCCTGGGGGAGGTCTCGACCGGTCCCTCCACGCCTTTCGGCGCGAACGTTTGCTTGAACTCCTGTACCGCCGAAGCGAGACGCGCCTCGAGATCGTCATCGAGGTCCTCCCCTGAGGCGATGGCCTGGGCTATCTCCGGGTGCGCCCGGTGCATGTGCTCGATGAATTCGGTCTTGAAAGACGCAATGGCCTCCACTGGCACGTCATCGAGGTGGCGGCGGACTACGGCGAATATGAGCATCACCTGGTCTTCAACGGGCATCGGCTGGTACTGCGGCTGCTTCAGAACCTCCACGATACGCTTCCCCCGCTCCAGCCTGGCTCTGGTCTCGGGGTCGAGCTCCGTACCGAACTGCGCGAACTCGGCCAGCTCCCGGTACTGGGCAAGGTCGAGGCGCAACCTTCCGGCAACCTTTTTCATCGCGGGTATCTGGGCTTCGCCTCCGACGCGCGACACGGAGAGCCCCACGTTGACCGCGGGCCTCACCCCTGAGAAGAAAAGCTCGCTTTCGAGGTATATCTGGCCGTCGGTTATGGAGATGACGTTCGTCGGTATGTAGGCCGACACATCGCCCGCAAGTGTCTCGACTATGGGGACGGCGGTCATGGACCCGCCGCCGAGCTCAGGCGCCAGCTTCGCTGATCGCTCGAGGAGCCGCGAGTGGAGATAGAAGATGTCACCGGGGAACGCTTCCCGCCCCGGCGGTCGCCTGAGAAGAAGGGATGTGGCCCTGTACGCTATGGCGTGTTTAGAGAGGTCGTCGTATACAATGAGCGCGTGGCGACCGGTGTACATGAACTCTTCGGCCATGGCGCAGCCGGCGTACGGAGCGATGTACTGCAGAGGCGCAAGCTCGCTCGCGGAAGCCGCCACCACGGTCGTATAGTCCATAGCCCCCTCCTCCTCGAAGAGTTTGACCAGCTTTGCGATGGTGGAGCGTTTTTGTCCGATCGCTACGTATATGCAGGTGACGTCCTTGCCCCGCTGGTTCAGGATGGTGTCGACGGCGATGGCCGTCTTCCCGGTCTGCCTGTCGCCTATGATGAGCTCCCTTTGACCGCGCCCGATGGGGATCATGGAATCTATGGCGAGGATCCCCGTCTGGAGGGGCTCCGAGACCGGCGTGCGCATGGCGATGCCCGGAGCGGGGTGCTCTATGGGCCGGCGCGCCGGTGCATCGAGCGGGCCTTTCCCGTCGACGGGCATTCCAAGAGCGTTCACGACTCTGCCGACCACAGCAGTCCCGACAGGCACGTCTATGACTCTACCGGTGCCCCGCACCGTGTCGCCTTCTTTCACGTCCACGTCGGAACCGAGGAGCGCAACCCCGACGGTGTCTTCTTCAAGATTGAGGATTATCCCCAACGCCCCGCTGGGAAAATCCACAAGCTCACCCATCATGGCGCCGCGCAGCCCGGAAAGACGCGCGATCCCATCGCCTACCTCGATGACCGTCCCCTGCGTGAAGACGTCGACCCCGGGGCGTATCCCGGCGAGGCGGGCTCTTATCGACGATGCCACAACCTCAGGCGAAAGCTCCAAACGCGTCACTCCCCCGGTGGCGGTGGTGCCGCGGAGGGCTCTCGTGGCGCCGCCGGCGCTTCAGTCTCCGGAGCCGCGCCTGTTCCAGATGATGCGCCTGTTCCAGAGGCTGTCCCGGTTCCGGAGGCGGGCGGCGGCCCGTGTCCCGCTGGAGTCGCCTCAAGCTCTTCACGCAGCTTGCGAAGGCCGCCGACGACGCTGCCGTCGAACACGGTGTCTCCCACCTGCACTATCAGGCCGCCCAGTATCCCGGGGTCCACGTTCTGTTCGATGATGACACGGCCCCCGAGCTTCTCGGCAAGACCCTTCCGAAGCGCT
This sequence comes from Clostridia bacterium, assembly GCA_050261175.1. Lineage (GTDB taxonomy): Bacteria > Bacillota > SHA-98 > UBA4971 > UBA4971 > UBA6256. The sequence continues at coordinate 23,171 of JBLNDA010000020.1, read as the reverse complement.
GCCACGTCGTCCGGCGAGAGCTCAATCGCGCTCGTCACGCGCGCACGAACCACCCCCCTGTCCTCGTCGAGCAGCTTACGGTACACGTTGGCCACCGCACCGACAAAGTCCACTTGGTTTTCGTCTATGAGCAAGTCGAGAAGGCCGAGGGTCACGGGTGAGAAGAGGTTGCCCAGAGCGTCTGAAACAATGAGCCGCCTTTCCTCGGCAGGGATTCCGGGGTCAGCCAGAGTCCGCCTGAGAAGCGGCACTGACGCCAGGACTTTCGTGACTTCTGCCAGCTCGTCTGCCACGGTTTCGGGCTCGAGGCGTTCTCTCGCTATGGAGAGCAGAGCTCCCGCGAGCGTGCCGGGATCCAAAGCAGTCATGAGACTCTGCCCCCACCGACTTCGTCCGCGCGCTCCGCCTCGATGATGTCACGAGCGGCCACGGACGCAACTTGACGCAGCGTCTCCGGGTCGAGGGCGTCCCGGACCGCTCGCGACGCGACTGCGACCGAGAGATCCAGAACCTGCTTGCGGACCTCCCGGAAGGCCTGTTCTTTCTCGCGAGAGATCTCTTCACGGGCGCGCGCCAAGATGCGCGCGGCTTCTTCAGCAGCGAACTTGCGGGCGTCGGCCCGGATCTGCTCGGACGCGCGCCGGGCTTCCTCCGTGATCTCGCCTGCCTTCGCCCGAGCCCTGGAGAGCTCTGATTCGAACTCTTCCTTGAGCCGTGCGGCGTGCTCCCTGTCGTTCTCCGCCGCCGAAATGGTGTTGCGGATATACCGCTCCCGCCGCTCCAGATACGCCTTCACGGGACCGAAGAAATAGCGGCGCAGGAGCAGGAACAAGACGATGAAGTTGAGTATCTGGAAGACGTACGTGTAGTTGAGACGCATGAAGACCCCCCAAGGCCGGACGGAGAAAGTCAACGAAGCAGCCCGAGGAACGGGTTCGCGAACAGCAGGATCAGGGCGATGACAAGCGCGTATATTCCGGTGGTCTCGGCAATGGCCGAGCCCAAGAGCATCGTCCTGATGATCTCGCCCTGAGCCTCGGGCTGGCGGCCGACCGCCTCCGCACCTTTGCCCGCTGCGAACCCCTGTCCCACCCCGGGTCCGATGCCTGCTATCATCGCCAGCCCGGCGCCTATGGCCGACGCGGCAAGCACGAGCGCCCTTGCCGCAAGCGCCGAATCCATGCAAAGCCCCCCTTTCCTTCGTATACTGTGTCCAGTCTCAAGGCTTTGTAATCGCGCGCGATCGCCCGACAGGCCGCGCGCTGTGCGCTGGAACGCAACGCCCAGGAGAAGCGAACCGGGGCCTGCCGCATGCGCGGGCGCCCTGTGATGTCGCCTGCGCACGCGCGGCCCCGGTGGCTTGGCCTACGTGGCGTATGGATGTTGTCGAGCGCGCGGGGGTTTTCTCCCGGGCTCGGGATTCCGTGTGACGGCGTCGGCACCCGCGTCTCGGCCCGCCGGGACTCCGCCCCCTACCAGCGGGCGGGTTCCGCGGAGGCGTTGGTTCCCGAAGGTGTCCCTCCATGAGACAGGATGTGGACCTTCCTCCGGGCTCGGGGCGCGTTGTGCACTTCGCAACAAAAGGCCCGGGCGCCGTCGAGCCGACAGCCGCTGAGGAACACACTATAATCAAGGCTCACCCGGCCTCGCCCACAACAGCCGGGCGTCTTCTTCACGCTTGGGTCGCTTTCTCGAAGATGAAACCGTGGTAGTCTCTGCCCACGCCCTCTTTTATCACGCCCACCGTCGCCCTGACTTTCATTCCGACAGCAAGGTCCTCCGTGTTCATCTGGCCTGAGACGCGGACGCCGTTCGGGAACTCCACGATGCCGAACCCGAGCCACGGCTTCATGTAGCCCTCGGGCAGGGCATACACCCTGGTGAACGTGAGAAGCGTGCCTTCGCCTTCGAGGGGAACGGCCTCGAACTCGCGGCCGCCGCATTCCCGGCAGACAGCCCTGGCGGGGTGGAAGAGCTTCCCACATGCCGTGCATTTGTACGCGTACATCCTGGGCTCCATGGCCTGGTCACTCCTCCTTCGACACAATCGTGGCGACCACGTTGTTTCCGAAGCCGCCGAAGTTGACGGCCAGGCCGTGCCTTGCGCCCTCGACCTGCCGGCCGCCTGCTTCTCCACGCAGCTGTCGCACGAGCTCCACGATCTGCGACACACCCGTGGCTCCCAGCGGATGTCCTTTGGACTTGAGGCCGCCCGAGGTGTTTATGGGAATCCTCCCGCCCACCCGCGTCTCTCCCCGGCGAGCTGCGAGATGGCCTTCGCCCCTTGGGAAGAGGCCGGCTTCTTCCGATATCGCTATCTCGAGTATCGTAAACGCGTCATGCAGCTCCGCCACATCTATGTCTTCGGGCTTCAGCCCGGCCATGGCGTATGCTCGCTGGGCGGCGAGGCGGACTGCGAGCAGATCCGTGGGGACCTCGCGCTCCGCCACCACGTGGGTGTCCGTGGCCTGGCCGATCCCCGCGATCCTGACCGGCCTCTTCGGGAACCGGTCCGCAAGCTCCATGGCGCACAGGACCACGGCGGCAGCGCCGTCTGACACCGGACAAACATCGTACACGCGGAGAGGCTCCGCGACGTACGGGTTGATGACGGGGGCGTCCTCGCCCTCGATTATCGCGTGAAAGCTCGGGACGAGCTGTATGTGGGCCACCGGGTTGTGCATGGCGTGCTCGTGGTTCTTCACCGCCACCATGGCGAGGTCCTTCTCCGTCACGCCGTACTTGTCCATGTAGAGCCTGGTGAACATGCCTGCGAAGGCAGGAAGAGTAAGGCCGTACGCATACTCCGCGTCAGGGTGCAGCATTGTGGCGACGAAGTCGGTGGCTTCCCAGCCGGTCACGACACGCATGAGTTCGCCTCCCACCACCAGGACCACATCGCACATGCCGCTCGCGATGGCCATGTAGCCCAGCTTGACGGCGGACGCCCCGGAGGCGGGGCCGTTCTCGATGGTCTCGGCCATTGCGGGCTGTAGGTTGAGGGTGTCCACGAGGGCTGACGCCACACTGCTCTGGCGGTTGAGCAGCCCGGCGCCCATCGACGCCACGAAGATCTGATCCACACCGTGTCCTCTTGTCGTTTTGATCCCCGCGTCGTCGAGAGCTTCCAGCGCAGCAAGGGCCAGCATGTCGACGAGGGGGATCTCGGCGCGCCCGAACTTCGTGTGACCTACTCCGGCGACTCCAACCTTCCTCACCACGATCCCACCTTTCTGGATCTGGACGCTCGTGTCGTTAACGCTTGAAACCTGGGATCTGAGGATACTCAGAGGGCAGAATCAGCTTCTTTGCCACCTCCAGCATCTCCGGAGGCACAGGGCGGCGGCCGGTGCATTTCATGGACTTGTGCTTCTCCCACAGGGCTTTCGTGAGAACGTGCGTCGGGACCCCACCAAGCTCGTGCCAGGTGCTTGGCCGGCTCTCGAGCTCGTACTCGATCATCCACCGGCGGTACCCGATGGGGCTTTCCGCGACGATCAGGACCTCCTGTTGGCCAAGGTAATCCATGTGGTACTCCATCTTGGCCGCGAAAAGCTGGGCCCCGATTCGAAGACCGCGCTTGATGGCGACGGTGTGATAGGACATCCCGACTTTGTCGTCGACCATCCGGCCGTTGACGATGCCGACGATGACACCGTCGATGGTACCCACCAGGACGTACTCGTCCTTCACCCGATACCGCTGATAGCCGAGGAGCTCAGCGTAGAAGCGGGCGGCCACGATGTCGTAGAAGTCCTTCTCTACCGTGACGAGCGGCCTCAAGGCCTCCAGGAGCCGCGGGACGTCTTCGCGGCTGGCTTGGTGGACCACCATCTTCTCACCGGACGCAAGCGTTATGTACTTGGGCGGGTACGGAGGCATGTCTGTCTCAGGCGGGCGAAGGGACTGTTCCAGCTTGTCAACGATCATCCTTGGAATCCTCCTTCTCGTGGCATTGTCCTCTTGCGGCGGCGCAAGCAAATCCCAAGAAACCCAACCACATGTCAACCGTCGGGCGTCGGGGCGCGAGTGACCTCGTTCGACACTTCGACACCTTCACTACACTAATTACTCACGCCGTCGGTGTGTCCTTTGGATATGGTTCATAAACTTTCGGTGCGTGCTTTATGGCAACTTGCGACGGGCTTCTTTGAATGAGGCCTCGCCAATGAGACGCCGGGCACGGCGCCCGGCTCGGGCTCGCGAGCGGAGGCAGCGAGGATTCCTGGTTCTCGGGAGGATCGCGAGGGATTTGGAGAGGCGGGCGGGGATCAGAGGAAAGATGAGTGCCTATGTCGAACTTTTTCAAGTAGTCAAGCCGAGAGGGAACGAGGGGGAACGAGGCCCAGGATTGTGACCGCCTTGAAGCAGCCAGACTCTGCGAGGTGTGTGCGCCGTGTTGCACGAGGTCGGCATAACAGTCGAGGAGGTCCTTACACTTCCGGCGTTTGCCGGAGCGAGGGTGATAGGAGGACGGGAGGGGCTCGGCCGCGTCGTAACCAACGTCAATGTCATGGAGGTGCCGGACATCCTGGAATGGATCAGGGAAGGGGATCTCCTCCTCACCACTGGCTACCCTATCAAAGACGATGTGGAAGCTCAGAGGACGCTCCTTCCCAGGCTCGCAGCCAAGGACGTCGCGGCCGTGGCGTTCAAGCCCAAGCGCTACATAGACACAGTGCCCGGCCACATGGTGGACGCTGCGGACGAGCACGGGTTGCCGCTCCTCGAGTTGCCGCTCGAGGTGAGCTTCTCCGAGCTCATTTCGGCGGTGCTGGCGCAGATCGTGAACCGCCAGGCCAGGTTCGTGCAATTGGGCATGGCCGTGCACCGCAAGTTCATGGACCTCATCGTGGAAGGCGGCGGCCTCGAGGAGATCGCGAGCGCCCTCGCGGACCTGCTCGAGGCTGTGGTGCTCGTGGAGGATTCGCTCAACCTCCGGCGGGCGCTCGCTGGCAACTGCTGGGGCAAGGGGACGGCGGAGCTGACACGAGCGCTTCTGGATCGACCCAGTGAGCTCCTTGCGACCGAGACACTCACCGACACCATAGAAGGCACAGTGCTGTCTTTCCAGCGGGAGCAAGTGGAGGGGGACGGCTATAGGGCCGAGGTCATACGGGTGCCTGTGACCAGTGCAAACGAACAGTTCGGGTCGATCAAGGCCGTGAAATTCGACAGCAGCTTCACCGTGCTCGACCTGTTGAACCTCGAGCGCCTCTGTCCGCTCATCTCGTTCGACATCTTCCGGCACCACGGTCTCGTCCAGGTGGAGCAGAAGTACCGTACCGAGTTTCTGGATCAGCTGTTCTCGACGGACCGGCCGGACGAAGACAAGTTCGTGGCGAGGGGAAGGACCTTCGGTTGGGACCTCAGTCTCGAGTACGTTGCGGCGATTTTCGATGTGCGGCCGGCCAACAAGATCGAGAACATCGCCGAAAACGAACGCGCCTGCCAGCTTGCCAAGGCTCAGGCAACCACGATCTTGGCGGACTTCTGCCGGAGGAACAGGTTGAAGCACATACTCACAAGTCACGCCAGCGGAATACTCCTCTTCCTCCATCCAGAGGCCGTCGACGGACAGGACGTCGCGGCTTGGATGGACGGAATCATCAAGAAGGCTCGCAAGAACCTCCAACGGTGGACCGTCACCTGCGGGATCAGCCGTCTTGGGAAGGGCGTGGAAGGCCTCTGGAAAACCTACCGCGAGGCGCGGGCCGCACTCGAGCTCGGGCGGGCGATCTTCGGCGAGGGACGCGACATCCACTACGAGGCCCTGGGCGTGTACCGGCTGCTCCTCGGGCGGTCTGATACCGCCGAGCAGAAGGGGTTCGCTGCCGAAGTGGTAGACCCGCTGCGCACGTACGACGAGTCGCGGGGTGGGGAGCTTCTGAAAACCCTCGAGACCTACCTCCAAACCAACGGAAACGCCAAGAGGACGGCATCGCTCCTTTTCACCCACTACAACACGGTGCTTTACCGGCTCAACAAGATCAGACAGCTCACAGGCCTCGACCCCTACCATCCAGACCAGCGCCTGACGCTTCAGACGGCTCTGCGGCTGTTCAGGATATACGGCTCCGGAGAGCTCGGCGCGTGAGTGACCCAAGTGGTGAGGGTGGCGCCTGAGCGAAGAGAGCGCAAGGGTCCTCGTCTCGCCCAATACGCGGCGGTCTACCGGCGGTGCGCTTGCTCCGCTGGGCCGCCGCGGTTTTGTCGTACGCCCGCGAGACCCGTCCCGCTGGAACCGCGAGTGTCCCGCATCCGCGGGTTTACGGGTGCTGCGCGGGTGAGAGAGGAGATGTAATAGAGCCGTGGCCGGAAGTTTATGACTATTTCACAAAGGTAAGCGTCCCGGAGACCTGGAATAACCGAAACAAGGAAACTGGAGGGGAACCACAGCATGATCGGGGCGCGTGACCGGTGCCCGGCTGGAGGAGAGCCCAGACACCTCGGCGCGGTCTCGGCGGGGCGTAGGTTTTCTGGCCTTCTCTCCGGCAGGCGGCGATACCGGGTTCACAGCGTTTTCGCGAGAGCTCTCAACCTTTGGGATGGGCGGGAGTTTCTCACCTTTCTCCCTCTCTCCCGGGGCGGGGGCGAGACTTGTGCCACGTTGGCCCTCGCGCCCGGGGAGTCGTTGCTGGACTTCGAAGTGGCGTCGGGCTTCGAGGCGCAGGTCCACGACGGTACGCGCGTGCGAGTCGGCCCGGGAGTCATCGTGGATTTCAGCTCGTCCTCGATGTGGGAAAGCCGGCTCCGCGACGTGCGCCTACTGCGGCTGGACGAGACCAATCTGGCGGTGCTACGCCGGACTTTGCTGGATTCTGCGACGGCGTCGCCGTTTCGCGGAGTCATCGATGGGGCGGACTCGGGCCTTACGGAGTTGCTGGAGGGTCTCAGGGCATCAGTTCTCGAGGCGGACCAAGCCGGACTTGGTGTCGCTCTCGAGTCTCTCGTGGGCTTCGGGCCCGGACTGACGCCGAGCGGCGACGACGTGGTCTTGGGTATGAGCCTCGCGAGGGCTGTTGTCAGGAGAGCTCGCGGAAGGCCGGGAAAAGGGGACGCGCTTTGGGAGGCCGGCGTGAGGGGAGTGCTCTCGCGGACCCATGCGCTCAGCGCGTTCTTCATCGAGGAGGCACTCTCAGGGAAAGGCCACGAGTTCGTGGAGGATGCCTTGGGCTGCCTCTTCGCTGGTGGGCCCCAGGAGACGGCTCTCGCGGCTGGGAGGCTCATCGGGCTCGGCGCGACCTCGGGGTTCGACATCGGTATGGGCCTCTACCTCGCAGCGGAGTGGGAGAGGGGGTATGCGTGGTGCTCAGGCGGCTGACGATTGAGAAGAACGCTTACCATGACTCGGTCGCACTCATGAGCCTGGCTCAGGAGGTGCAGAGGCTTCCCGGGATCGAGGACGCCCTCGTGGGTATGGCGACCGACTTGAACAAGGACAGCGCGCGGGTGTTGGGGTTCGGCGGTGCCGAGCTCGAGAACGCCGGCCCGGGCGACCTCATCATCGCGCTCACGGGAGACGACGCAAAGACGTTGGATGAGGCCGAAAAGATGGTCGCTGCCAGGCTGGAAAGGAAAGCCGGAGCACGGGGGCGGGCAGGAAGGGAGGAGGCGCTGTACTCGTCCCTTGCGGAGGTGCCCATCGGAGAAGGAGGTATTGCAGCGATCTCCGTGCCAGGGCCTTATGCCGCACGAGAGGCGAGGGCTGCCCTCCGGCGGGGACTGCACGTGTTCTTGTTCAGTGACAACGTCTCGCTCGAAGACGAGCTGTCTCTGAAAGAGATGGCTCAAAGGGAAGGGCTGCTCGTCATGGGCCCTGACTGCGGCACGGCAGTCATCGGAGGCGTCGGCTTGGGTTTCGCAAACAAGGTCCGCCCCGGGCGCATCGGAATCGTGGCGGCTTCCGGGACAGGGCTGCAGCAGGTGCTTGCGGTCGTCGACGAGCTCGGTGAGGGGATAACGAATGCCATCGGCACGGGCGGCCGTGACATGAGAAAGGAGATCGGCGGGATAACCACGCTCATGGCCCTGGACATCCTCGAGAGGGACGAGAGCACGAAGGTGAAGATGCTAATCTCCAAGCCCCCTCACGACGATGTCCGCCTGCGGGTGATAGCCGCCCTCGAAGAAGGTCGTAAACCTGCCGTGGTCTGTTTCATGGGGGAAAAGGGGCACCCATCCGGCGGGGGCCCGGCCCGGAGTGACTGTGCGAAGGTCAGGTTTGCCGAGAGTCTCGAAGAAGCCGCCATAATGGCCTGCTCGCTGGCGGATGAGAAGGCGGGCCGTGAGATCTATCCCCAGGGACAGATAGAGGCTTTGGCTCGCGGTCTTGTAGCGCATCAGGCCTGTGGAGCCGGGGCCGGTAAGGCCCATGGGGCAGGTCCCCGGTATCTGAGGGGCCTCTACGGAGGGGGCACCCTGTGCGAGGAGACCCTGGCGATCCTCGCGAGGGCGGGAATAGGCGTGTACTCGAACGCAACTTGGCTGCCCGAATTCTTCCTCAAGGATCCCGAGGCGAGTCACGCCCACACGTGTATCGACATGGGAGACGACTACTTTACGAGGGGTCGGCCCCACCCCATGCTCGAGCCCGGGCTTCGAGTACCGAGGTATCTCCGCGAGGCACGCGACCCGGAAGTCGGGATCTTGCTTTTCGACGTGGTCCTGGGGTACGGGTGCCACCCCGACCCTGCGGGAGTAATGGCGGAAGCGGTCCGCGAGGCGGCAGAGATAGCGAGGCGAGAGAAGAGACCGCTGGTCCAGATCGCCGTGCTGGTGGGTACGGCCGGCGATCCCCAAGGGCTCGCCCAACAAGAGAGGGTGCTGAGGGATGCCGGTGCTACGGTCCTCTCGTCCAACAGGGCGGCGGCCAAACTTGTGGCGCTCCTGCTCGAGTCGGGGCGCAACCCGGCGGGTGATGCACCTGGGAGCACCTTCGGCGCGGGGTGAACCCGGGAGGGGTTGGTGGCGGCTCATGCTGGGAGTCTCGGAACCCGTGGGCTTGGAACCCGCATTCTGAAGCGCACTCTGACGTGAAGGAGCGGTGTGATCGTGGGGATGGTGAAGAACTGGCCTCCCACAGGAGCGGTGGTCAATCTCGGCAGCAGTGTTTTCGCGAGGTCCATGCGGGAGCAGGGCGCAAGTGTGTTTGAGGTGGATTGGCGGCCGCCGGCGCTCGGCAAGCCGGAGCTCATCCGAGCTTTGGATGCCGTCCAGGACCGGGCGGACATCGACGAGGCCAACCGCATCGCGCTGGAAAGGTACAGTTCCGCGCAGCCGATCCTCGTGGGGATCGGGACGGCGCGAGACGTCATCCCGGGCTTTGGTGACCGCATGTTGCTTCACGCGGGCCCGCCCATCACGTGGGAGAGGATGTCAGGCCCGCTGAGGGGCGCGGTGATAGGGGCGATCGTGTACGAAGGTTGGGCGGCGTCGGCCGAGGAGGCGGAGAGAGCGGCCGCAGGCGGCGAGGTCGCTTTTTCCCCGTGCCACGAGCACGCCGCTGTCGGCCCGATGGCCGGGGTCGTCTCGCCGTCCATGCCGGTGTTCATCATCGAAAACCGGACAGCCGGGAGCAAGTCGTACTGTACCCTCAACGAGGGTCTCGGAAAGGTCTTGCGTTACGGGGCGTACAGCGCGGAGGTCCTCGAGAGGCTTCGGTGGATGGCGGATGTCCTCGCGCCTGTCCTCGCGAAGGGGATAGAGCTTTCCGGGGGAATAGACCTCCGGTCCATCATCGCCCAGGCGCTGCACATGGGGGACGAGGTCCACAACCGCAACAGGGCCGCGACCTCTCTCTTCATACGAGCGATTGCGCCGCACCTCATCGGTACCGGCTACCCCCTTTCAGACATCCGCCGCGTCCTCGAGTTCATCAACGGCAACGACCACTTCTTCTTGAACCTTTCGATGCCCGCAGCGAAAGCGATGCTCGAGGCCGCCCACGGCGTCCCGAAGAGCACGATGATCACGGTGATGAGCAGGAACGGCACGGACTTCGGGATAAGAGTGAGCGGTCTCGGGGACCGGTGGTTCACAGGGCCGGCGCAGAGAGTCAAGGGGCTTTACTTCCCCGGGTTCGGCGACAGCGACGCGAACCCCGACATCGGTGATTCCTCGATAACGGAAACGGCCGGGCTCGGCGGGTTCGCCATGGCGGCCGCCATCCCTATCGTGCAGTTCGTGGGAGGGACCCCGGAGGATGCGATGGAGTTCTCGAGGCGAATGTATGGTATAGCGCTCTCCGAAAACAGGTTCTTCAGCATACCGGTCTTGGGCTTTCGGGGCACGCCCACCGGTATCGACCTCAGAAAGGTGGTGGAAACGGGGGTTCTGCCGCAGATAAACACGGGCATCGCCCACAAGGATCCTGGAATAGGACAGGTCGGCGCGGGGCTTGTGACCCCGCCGTGGGAGTGCTTCGAGAAAGCGCTCTTGGCCTTTGCCGAGGAGTACGCGTAGGCGCGTGAGCCCAGGCATGTACACATCATGAGGTGAGGAGGGGTTCTGCGATGTTGTCGTTCTGGGATAATGTGCAGATGTACGACCTGACGCAACCGCTCAGCCACTTGACGCCACCCTGGCCAACCTATGAGCCGCTTCAGATAAAGTTCTTCAAACGGCTGAGCCCCAACGGCGCAAACGGCCAGCTCATCACGACCTCGAACCACGTGGGCACACACCTCGACGGACCGCTTCATTTCTGCACTCACGGCAAGGACATAGCGAGCCTGCCGCTCGACTACCTCGTGGGTCCGGGGGTCGTGGTGGATATCAGTGACATTGCGGAGGACTACGGGATATATACCGCGCGGGACATCACCGAGCGTGTCGAGGTGCGCGAGGGGGACATCCTGGTCATACACACAGGATACCATCATTATGCGTGGGACCAGCCCGAGGCGGACGAGGTGCGGTACATGATCAAGCACCCCGGCCCTGCGAGAGAGTTCGCGGAGTGGTGCAGGAAAATGAGGCTGAAGTGGCTCGCGGTGGACTGCGGGTCCGCTGATCACCCGATGAACACGAAGATCCGCGAGTGGATGCCGGTCCAGGCGAGAGAGGCGGATGAGCATCTCAGGAAGAGATATGGTAAAGGCCTCGATGACTTCTTCCGACCGGAGGACTACCAGATCATGCACATCGCGCTCTTCCCATACGACATAATCCATGCTGAGAACCTGGGCGGGGAGATAGACAAGGTGCTCAACAGGAGGCTGGTCATAGGCTGCTTCCCGTGGAAGTTCGTGGGCGGGGAGTCCTCCATCTGCCGCATCGTGGCTTTCGACACGAGAGAGGCGTGATAGCAGGAGATTGTAACCAGTATCCACTTCAGCGGGGCATGTTTTGTTGAGTGTTACGAAGGATGCCTACCGAAAAATGGCGAAAATCCAACAAGGGTGCCACGTGCTTGTCTTCTGTGAATGCTTGTGTTGTATGAATGGGCACATAACGAGCGCAGGATCGCGCGACCAGTACGCAGAAAGGAGGGCGAACGATGCTGCTACCTTTCGACTACGTCAGGGCGCGAAGCAGGGAAGAGGCCGTGGACCTGGCTCTGCGGGCCGGAGCCGGGGGGAGGTTCCTCGCAGGGGGTACCGATCTCCTGGTGCGCATTCATGATAGGCAGCTGCGCCCCCAGGTAGTCATAGACCTGAAGGGAATCGAAGGGATTCAGACGGTCAGTTCCTGCGACGGCGGGGGACTCGTGGTGGGGGCTGCCACCCCCCTCAACAGGTTGATAAAGCATGACGCGGTGCGCGCCGGATATGGCCTTCTTGCAGAGGCGGCGCACACCGTGGGTTCGGTGCAGATCCGCAACCGTGCCTCTCTGGGCGGGAACATCAGCAACGCGTCGCCCGCTGCTGACACTGCTCCCGCCCTTTTGCTTTACGAAGCGGAGATTGTGACGTGGGGTCCGGCCGGGGAGAGGAGGATTCCCATAGGCGAGTTCTTCAAAGGCCCCGGGGCTACGGCGCTCGGCGAGGGCGAGTTCGTGTTCAAGATAGGGCTGCCCGCGCTCAAGGAGCGGTCCTTTGGAGTGTACCTGAAGCTCGGCAGAACCAACGCCGTAGACCTTTCGATCGTGAGTGTGGCGGCGTTGGCGCTGGAAAGCGGGGAGGTCCGGCTTGCGCTGGGTGCAGTCGCGCCGACACCTGTGAGGGTGAAGCAGGCTGAAGCCGTCCTCCGCCATCGGAAAGACAGGGAAGCCATCAGGGAGGCTGCTGCTGCGGCAAGGCGCCTTGCCGCGCCAATCAGCGACATCCGCGCTAGCAGAGAGTACCGGCTCGAGATGACCGAGGTGCTGACCACGAGAGCCGTCGAGCAGGCCCTCGCGGGCCTTGCTGCGCGCGCCAGCTAAGTGAGGGGGGATAGGCGGTGATCCACAACATACGCGTCAAAGTGAACGGTGAATGGGTCGAAGCTTGCGTGCCCTCCCACAGGAGGCTGCTGGATTTCCTTCGCGAAGACCTCGACCTCGTGGGGGCGAAGGAAGGCTGCGGCGGCGGTGAGTGCGGCGCATGCACGGTGCTGGTTGACGGAGAGCCCGTGAACGCGTGCCTCATGCTCGCTGTGGAGGCCGACGGCGCGGACGTGCTCACCGTCGAAGGGCTGGCCGAAGGCGACAGCCTCGACCCGGTGCAAGAGGCTTTCATGGAGAACTCGGCTCTCCAATGCGGGTACTGCATACCGGGTATGATCATGTCGGCCAAGGCGCTCCTCATACGCAACCCTAGCCCCACGCGTGGCGAGGTCGTTGAGGCCATAAGCGGTAATCTCTGCCGGTGCACGGGCTACGCCCGGATCGTCGATGCCATCATGCAAGTGGCTCGAGAGGCTCAAGCCGCCCGGGCTGCCGAATCCTCGAAGGTGGGGGGTGAGTGACGGTGGCGGCGAACGCAAGCTATATAGGTGCCGGAGTCGTGCGCAGCGACGCGCGGGAGAAAGTGACGGGGAGCGCGCGCTACGCTGGGGACCTCAAGTTCGACCGGATGCTGTACGCGAAGCTTCTGCGAAGCAAGTACGCCCACGCCCGGCTCGTGCGTGTGGACGCGTCGAAGGCCGCGAGACTGCCCGGGGTGAAGGCTGTCGTCACGGGCAAGGACTTTCCTCACCGGATGGGCCTCTACCTCGTCGACCGGACCCCTTACGCCGTTGACAAGGTGCGGTACTATGGGGAGCCGGTCGCCGGCGTGGCCGCCGTCTCGCCCGAGATAGCGGAGGAGGCTTTGTCGCTAATAGAGGTGGAGTACGAGGAGCTGCCGCCCGTGCTCGATGTTCTGGAAGCTGTCAAACCGGAGTCGCCCCTGGTTCATCCGGACTTGCACGAGTATGAACACGTCCCGGCGATATTCCCCGTACCCCACACGAATATCAGCAACCACTTCCGAATCAGGAAGGGCGACGTGGAGGCGGGGTTTGCCGAGGCCGACGTCATCGTGGAGGACACGTACTACGTTCCGCACATCCAGCACTCGCCGATCGAGCCTCACGCCGCCATCGCCCTTTACGACGGAGAGGGGAAGCTGACAATCTGGGCAAGCTCCCAATCGCCCTTTGCGATGAGGAAGATACTCAGCCAGAGCCTCAGGTGGCCCATGCACAAGATACGAGTCATCGGCCCGTACGTGGGAGGCGGGTTCGGGGGCAAAGCGGGTCTCAACGTGGAGGCCACCCTGGTTCCTCTCGCGATGAAGGCGAGAGGCTACGCGGTGAAGCTGGTTTGCACGCGGGAGGAGGAGTTCCGGGACACCTTCGTCAGGCAGGGGATGTGGTGCCGTCTGAAGACCGGGGTGAAGCGGAACGGACGCATCACTGCGCAGGAGTTCGAAATGTACTGGGACGGTGGCGCCTACACCGAGTATGGCGTGAACGTGACGCGGGCCGCCGGCTACAGCTCCGCCGGGGTGTACGACATCCCCAACATGAAGACGGACTCTTACTGCGTTTATACGAACAAGCCTGTAGGCGGCCCTTTGCGTGGCTTTGGCCACGGCGAGAACCATTGGGCCATCGAGCAGCACATGGACCAGATCGCTCACAGGCTGAGCATGGATCCCGTGGAATTCCGTATGATCAACCTCCAACGGGAAGGGTCCACCAACGCCACCGGGCAAGTCCTGCACAACGTGGGTATCGGCAAGTGCCTGGAGGAAGCGGCCAGGCTCATAGGCTGGACGAAAGTGACGGGACCGGGCAGAGTGGAGCCTGGCACCAAGAGAGTGCGGGCGAAAGGGATCGCCTGCATGACGAAGGCGCCGGCGATGCCCAACGACGCCGCCTCGACGGCCATCGTGAAGCTCAACGATGACGGCACCGTGGTGCTCAACATATCCGCCCAGGAGCTGGGCCAGGGCGCCTTCACGGTGCTCGCGCAGATCTGTGCCGAGGAACTTGGCGTCCGCTACGAGGACATCAAGATATACCCGGTCGACACGGACCACGGGGCGTACGAATGGCAAACGGTGGCAAGCAGGATCACGTACTCGTGCGGGCGCGCCGTAATGGAGGCCGCCCGGGACGCCAGAAGGCAGCTCGTCGATCACGCATCAAGGTACTTCGGTGTCCGGGTCGAGGACGTAGACATCGTGGCCGGCGAGGTATTCGTGAAAACCAACCCAGAGAAGCGCGTTCCCGTGGGTACGCTCGCTCTGGGCGCCACGCTTCCTGACTTCAGCGGATACGGCGGCCCGATCGTCGGGCGGGGCAAGTTCATACCGGAAGGAATCGTGGCGATGGAGCCAGAGACGGGCCAGAGCCCCAAACCCGTCGCGAACTGGACCTACGGTGCACAGGCGGTTGAGATCGAACTCGACCTCGAGACCGGGAAGATAGATGTCAAGAAGGTGGCGGCTGTGTACGACGCAGGGCGCGTCATCAACCCCGTGACCGCCACGGCTCAGGTTGAAGGAGGTGTTGTGCAGGGACTGAGCATCGCGCTGTTCGAGGAGATGAGGTTTGATGACAGGGGCAGGCTGCTGAACCCCTCGTACGTTGACTACAAGATAGCGACAGCAGCTGAAATCCCCGAGATGCTCGTGGGGTTCGTCGAGGTTCCGCAAGAAGACGGACCGTACGGAGCGAGGGGTATCGGGGAGCACGTCATGGTGCCGACACCGCCCGCCATCGCCAACGCGCTGTTCCACGCGGCGGGGGTTCGGATTAAGCGTTTGCCCATGACGTCGGAGAGCGTTTATTGGGCCTCCAGACCAAGGTGAGCGATGACTCGACCTTTTCAGCGGGAATGACCTGTAGCGGACAGCAGATTTGAAGGGAGGAGAGATCCGTGGCAAGCACTCAGCCGACCGTGACGGCGCATGTCAGAGGGCCGGTAAGGCCCGGGGATCCGCTGCCGGTTCCTCAGCTTCTCGTTCTAGGCCTTCAGCACACGTTCACCATGTTCGGAGCGACGGTCCTGGTGCCGCTTCTCACCGGCCTTGACGTGAGTGTGGCTCTATTCACGGCTGGAATCGGGACCTTGTGGTTCCATCTCGTGACCAAACGAAGGGTTCCGATATTCCTCGGCTCCTCGTTTGCCTTCATTGCGCCCGTTGCGCTCGTCATCAAGGAAATGGGTATCCCGGAGGCGCAGGGGGGAATCATCGTAGCAGGCTTGCTCTACTGTGTTCTCGCTGCGATTGTGTACTTCGCGGGGCCGAGATTCATGGAGTCCCTCTTGCCGCCGGTCGTCACCGGACCCATCATAATGGTCATCGGTCTCAACCTCGCTCCGGTCGCCATCTCTAGTGCCAGCAAGAACTGGATAATAGCTCTCATCGTGCTTGCGACCGTGGCTTTCGTGAATCTCTACGTCAAGGGCTTCCTGCGGCTCCTCCCGGTCATATCCGGGATAGTAGTGGGATACGTAGTCAGCCTGATCTGGGGCATAGTCGATGCCACACCTGTAGCTCAGGCTGCCTGGATCGGGATGCCCAATTTCACGTGGCCTGTGTTCAACGCCGCGGCCATCGGGCTGATAGCCCCGGTGGCGGTGGCTACCATGGTGGAGCACGTCGGGGACGTGTTGGCCGTTGGTGCTACCGTCGAGGATGACTTCGTGAAGGACCCCGGGCTGCACCGTACGCTCATCGGGGACGGTATCGGGACCTCCCTTGCCGGCCTGTTCGGGGGCCCGGCGAACACAACCTATTCAGAGAACACGGGAGTGCTCGCCCTCACCCGGGTGTGGAAGCCCGAAGTGATGCGGATCGCCGCGGTCATGGCGATCCTGCTCGCGTTCATCGGCAAGCTCGGGGCGGCCATAAGGACCATTCCCGCCCCGGTCATCGGCGGCATATCCATCGTGCTGTTCGGGATGATAGCGGCCATCGGTGTGAGGACGGTCGTCGAGAACCAGGTGGACATGAAACAACCCAGGAATCTCCTCATCGCCAGCGTAATGCTGGTGATAGGCATAGGCGGCGCGATGATCAAGGTCTGGGGCAACTTGCAGTTCGGCGGGATCGGCCTCGCCGCCATCGTCGGTATAATACTGAACCAGCTCCTGCCTAGAGAGGCCGGGAAGTCTGAGGTCGGCCCGGCCTGACCCGGTGGGTTCGCGCTGTCTGAATGGATCGCCGCGAGTCCGCAGCGAGTCTCAGCTGGCGAGAGTCGTCAAGGGTCGCCGGTGCCGCTCTCCGGGGGCGGGACGGCACGCTTGCGGCGCGCTCAGTTCACAGCCGGGTCCGGCGCGCCGGCAGGGAAGATGGGGTGCCCCATAGTGCAGGCACCACCAGCTTCAGCAATACTCGGCATCATCGAGAATCGCGAAGGGACCCTGCGGCGCCGTACCGTGCCATACTTGGTCGTAGGGTGAAGCCCCTTCGATTCACGGGGGCTCGCAGTGGAGAGACGTCTATTGTAGGGGGAGCGCGAGGGCTCCCCCTCTCGCTTCGCCCCACAGTCCATGGCACGTACTCAGGCGGGGTTCCTAAAACGGAGGCGCGAACATGAGCACGAGGGCGATCACGAGGCCGTACAGACCTGTGGTCTGCGAGATCGCTTGGCCGAGAAGCATCGTTCGTGTTATGTCAGCCCGCAGGTCGGGGCGACGTCCGATTGTCTCGGCTCCCTTGCCCGCGGCGTACCCTTGGCCGATGCCGGGTCCTATTCCCGCCAGCATCGCCAGCCCGGCGCCGAGGGTGGCGGCCGCCCGCACGAGCGGCGGGCCGGCCTGCGTCACCAAGGGATTCGCAAACAGAAGGAGCAACGCCACTACGAGGGAGAATATGCCCGATGTCTCTGCAACAGCTTGTCCCAAAAGCATCACGACCGTGACGTCGGACCGTCTGCCGGGGTTACGCCCAACGGCGTCGGCGGCCTCGCCTGCGGCGTATCCCTGGCCGATGCCCGGCCCGAGGCCTGCGGCCATCGCCACGCCCGCGCTCAGGGCGGACGCCGCGAGCACGGCCGCTCGTGGGTGGGCCGCCGCCGCGCTGATGAGATCCTGCCACTCCCGAAAACCCAGGCAGGCCAGGACATTGAAAGCCCCGAACGCTTCAAACACGCCGTCCATGTGAAATCAGTCCATCGCCCTCGCAATGAAGGTCATCGTGAGCATGACGAAGATGAACGTTTGGACGATTCCTGAGAAGATGTCGAAGTACGCGTGGGGAAGAACGGGCACGACCGCCGGCAGCACCGAGTACAACAGACCCATGATGATAGTCCCGCCGAGCATGTTGCCGAAGAGACGGAACGCCATGGAGAACGGCAGGGCGATCTCGCTTATGACGTTGAGCGGGGCGAGGAACGCCACAGGATCGAAGAATCCCTTGATGTACGCCGCGATCCCCTTGTGCCGGATGGAGTAATACTGTATGTTCACAAACGTGATGCTGGCGAGCGCAAGGGTGGTATTGAGGTCCGCGGTGGGCGGTGTGATTCCGATGAGGCCCGTGAGGTTCGCCACGGCGAGGAATGAAGCGAGCGTCCCGACGTACGGTATGAAGCCTCTGTTCTCCTTGCCCATGGTCCCGTCCACGAGCCACTGCACGGCCTCGTAGACGATCTCGGGCAAGACTCGCGCCCCCGACGCCGGCTGCTCGGGCGGGCGTGACCACATCAGCTTCACTGCCATGCGCGAAGCGACGAGCAGCACGATCATGATGGCCCAAGTCGTGACGAGGGTCTCGGGTATCTCATGTCCAAGCACACGAAGAGTCCGCGCAAGGAACGGCACTGCCTGTCACCGCCTCCCGCTCCCGGCCCTGCTTCTCAGGGCATGGACGCCGCGCGTCCTGCGGGGCTTCCCTTGAGGTCCCACTCTCAAAGCGGCCCCAGGATACCTGTAAGAAGGATGACGAACTTCACCATTATCATGCCTGCCGCGGTTCCCAAGAACATCCCGGTGTTCGCGCGCAGCGCGGCGTAAAGGACCAGCGCCGTGAGGGCGTACCTCGCAAGGTACTTGAGGCCTGCCTGCATCGGCGCTCGCGAGGGCCCCGCTGCCAAGACCGTCGTGATGGCGGTGCCCAGAAGATGGAAGCTGGCGAGACCGAAGGCCGTCCCGGCCAGGCCGCCCAGGGCGACATGGTAGAATCCCGCCGCCGCCAAAACGGGCGTCGCCACGGCAAGGACGACGGCAGCGCGCCTCGCGATTGTGCGTTCAAGGTTGCCTGTATCCCTCATCATCCTCGCCACTCCGCTTTCCGTGACACGTGTAGTATCCTCCCTTCGCGTGGTTTTATTAGTGTCGCGGGCGGGCCGCGCCGCGCCACGCCGCTTCGCGAGAGCGGCAAGGACGCTCTCGTTCTCGGGAGGGGCCAGTGGACATTCACCTCAGGCATGAATCCCGCGTTCGAGCATGGAGGGATTTCCCGGGCTGTGGAGAAAGAAGGAGACGGCTGAGACGAACGGACGAACCTAGCGAGGGGGCGAGTTGCTCACATGCCGGAAATCGCATACGTGAATGGGGAGTTCATGGCGCTGTCTGAGGCGAGGGTGTCCGTGGAGGACCGCGGGTTTCAGTTCGGGGACGGCGTGTACGAAGTCGTGAGGTGCTATCGCGGCAAGCCGTTCGCTCTAGACGAGCACCTCGCCAGGCTGGAAAGGAGCGCAGCCGGCATCGAATTGGCCTTGCCGTGGCAGCCGCACCGGCTGAGAGAGCTCGCGGTCGAAGCCTTGGACAGAAGCGAGATCGCCGAGGCGGTGCTGTACATGCAGGTCACCCGCGGATGGGCAGCCCGCAACCATGTGTTCCCGGAGACGGTGAAGCCTACCCTCGTCATTACGGTGCGGCCCGCAAAGCCGGTCCCCCCCGACCGCGTCGCGCTCGGAGTTTCGGCGATCACCGTCCCTGACGAGCGGTGGCTGCGATGTGACATCAAGTCCATAGACCTTCTGCCCAATGTCATGGCCAAAGAGAAGGCGAAGCGGTCCGGCGCTCTGGAGGCCGTAATGATAAGGGACGGGGCCTACGTCACGGAGGGCGCGAGCACGAACGTGTTCGCCGTGAAAGACGGCGCGATACATACGGCTCCGGAAGGACCGCGGATTCTCTCGGGCGTGACGAGGTCGATCGTGCTGCGTCTCGCGCGCGAGAGGGGTATACCGGTGGTGGAAGACTTCTTTGCCCCGAAGCTACTGGCGGACGCTGACGAGGTCTTCATAACCAGCACTACGCTGGAGGTCATGCCATGCGTTGAATTGGATGGACGGCCGGTCGCCGCCGGGAAGCCGGGCCCCGTCGCGCGGGTGCTCGCGGCGGCGTATTCCGCCGAGGTCGCGAAGTGCATGGGCGAAGCGCCGACACCGCGATGAGACGGGGCCGCGGACTGCGTCCGTGCTCGCCTGACCGAGAAGCGTCATAGTTCCCGGTAAAGCACCCACCTGCGCCTGCCGCCGCCCCGGTCTAGGTACAATTCGAAGACCCTGCCGTCGTCCGTCCGGACACGGTAGTAGTTGCGGTGGCGGCGAAGGCGCCAGTTGCCGTGCTTGGGGCTCACGGTGCCTATGCCGTGGTCCTGCCACTCAGCTTCGACAGAGGCTATCCGGTGCTCTTGCCCGCGCCACACGAAAGAGGCCGGGGAGCCCGGACGGGAACGGAATACCACGTCTATCGGCTCGGAATAGAAGCGAGGCATGGTTCGACCCTCCCTGTCGCGTGCGCCGTCCCCGTTTCCGGCGCGGGATCGACGTCAGGCGAAGGTGCGGGAGTGCTTCCCACCGCCGAGGATGGGTGCGGGCATCGCACCGCTTCTGCACGCTGTAGGGCGCTGCAAAGCGTCGGCCGGCCCTGCGACTTCCGAGAAGCGGACCGGAATCACCGGATCTTCGCTCAACGGGAGTGGCACGCGATGAACCGCTTGACGCTTCTGTCGTACGTGCGCTCGACGGAGGGCGGGAAGAGACATCCCGGCAGCTCTCCGTTGGCTTTATGGAACGCCAAGCACTCGCAACACCTCCCCTTGCGGGGGCAGGGTTCGTAAGTGCACGCGCAGGTTTCGATGTTCTTCTTGACACTACATTCCATAGCGGTGCTCCTTTGGCCGCGCCAGGGTGCGTGGGTCGGGTCGCGTGTCCCGTGCCCGCCGCCTACCTGACGCGGACGCGAATGAGTGGAGACGGGACTGGAAACCAATTCGACGCAAGCCCCTTGCAGTCCTTCCCCGTCGCCGGGATGCGGAGGGAGACAATGGCGCCCCGTCGACCGACGGACAGCCCGGACTGCGACGGCGGTCCGCCCGCTCCCGCGAGAGCACCGTGAAACCGTGTGGGGTGATGACGTGATCCGAGCGATACTGTTCGATCTCGATGGTACTTTGGTGCACTACGACTTTGATACGTTCGTGAAGGAGTACCTTGCGGCCCTCGGCGCGCGGCTGGCGGACATGGTCGAGCCGGGCTTCCTCGCCAGGCAGATCATGAAGTCCACCGAGGCCATGGTCCGAAACCTGGACCCGCTCAGGACCAACCGAGACGTGTTCGCTGAGGATTTCTTCCCCGCAATAGGAATACCCGAGGATGTGGTCATGCCGGTGTTTGAGGATTTCTACCGGCGCGATTTCCCCAAGCTCGGGTGCAGACTCGGCATCCGCCCCCATCCTGCCGCCCGGAGGATGATAGAGGGGCTCATGTCGAGAGGTTTCGAGGTGGTCATCGCCACGAACCCCGTGTTCCCCCTCATCGCCATCGAAGAGCGGATGCGATGGGGAGGCCTCGAAGGGCTTCCGTACAGGCTTGTGACGTCGTACGAGACTATGCATTTCTGCAAGCCCAACCGCGAGTACTATATGGAGGTTCTCGAGCTCATCAGTCGCACGCCCGAGGAATGCTTAATGGTGGGCAACGACGTGGAGGAAGACCTCGTCGCCGGGACGCTCGGGATGACGACGTATCTCGTGGAGGATTTCCTTCTCGACCGGGGCAGGGTGCAGAACCATCCCGATTTCAGGGGCACTTTCAATGATCTCGTACGCTTCATGGAGCGTGGGCGGTTCTGAACGCATCACCACAGGGTGAGCCCGGCGCCCCGCATTTGGCGGAGTGCCGCTCCTGTGCTCCGGGAACGCTGCCCTTGCAGCAGGGAACGCTGACCCTGCAGCGCGGCTCGTCAGACGAGGCTACGGCGGCGTCAGTCGGCGGTCCCACCCCCGCCTTCTACGCCCCCGCCTCGGCCGCCGGAGAACTCGCCGCCTTTGCCCGCCGCGGACGCACTCTCGCTGGTGGCAGTGAGAAGCGAGTGCTCGAGCGAAGTTGTAAAGATGAGCGTAGGGACGGCGACGCCGGGCGCGAGGTATATGTTGAGCCTTCCCAGCCGACGCATGGCGGCCCGGTGTGCAGCCGCCCTTTCCCTTGCGATGTTGGCCTCGCGCGCCCACGTGCCTTCCTCCTCCATGACGGAAGTCAACGCGTTCCCGCTAGATGTCCGCGCAGCCGCGGAGACGAGGGTCTTCGGAAACACCACCCTCGCCTCGACGAATGTCTTTGCACGGAGAGGGGCGACTGAAGCGGAACGTGCGTTCCTCCTGGATGGCCAAGGAACCGGCGCTTTGAGCCCGCGCTTCGATGTTGACGCGGGATATAGAAAACTCCTTGGCCTGGACCGTCTGACCCGGCCAGAGGACCGCGGACGCGGCCACGACCGCCAGGAAGATAGTCACGGGGCCGCTGTGCTGCACGCTGGACGGCTGCCTCTGCCTGTCACCGTCCCCGTCATCGGAGATGCCACCTTCTTCCGTGAACTTACGGACTCGTCGCCGGCCGGCGTCTACAAGGCCATAATTCGCGAATCGTCTGTATTATACTTGTGGTGAACCCAAGGCTTTGTCGCGCGGGGTGGACCCATCCGCTTGCCTTTACGCGGGGGCGTGAAAGATCGTGTCGAACTCTTCCGAGTGCCAGGAGGAATCGTGGGGCTGCATTGCGAATGTATAAGCAAGCTCGCGGCGAGGGCGGTTCGCGTCCCGCGTCGTGATGAGGCAGCGTGAGAGAATGATGAGAGAATGGGAGGTGGCGGGAGATGGGCGGGTCCTGTGGCTGCGGCGCATCCAAGAAGCCGGCGGCGCCTAAGCAAGAGACTGAGAAGGACGCCAAGAAGAGCACCCGGTCCTGCGGCACCAAGAAGAAATAGCCGCTGTGAGGAGTGGATCCGGTGGCAAGACGGCTCTATCGTTCGAAGAGCGAGTGCATGATCGGGGGCGTTGCCGGAGGGATAGCAGAATACTTCGACATCGACCCCACCATCGTGCGGATCCTGTGGGTACTGCTTGCGCTCGCCGATGGTGTCGGGGTGCTTGCGTACCTGATCGCCTGGATAGTCATCCCGGCGAACCCGTACACTGAGCCGAGCGAGCGGTTCGAGAAAACCGAAGGTATCCGCCGGGAAGTGATAGACAAGGCCAAAGAGGTCGAGGCCAGACTCAAGGGAGGGGCGCCGCCCGCCGCCTCGCAGCCGGCTGCCCCGCAAGCGGCCGAGGGCGCTTCGACAGGGGCGGGCCGCCCACGTCGAGATGACAGCGCCGGAAGGATCATAGGCCTCATCCTTGTGTGTGCGGGGGGGCTTCTCCTTGTGCGCAACTTCTGTCCCTGGTTCGACCTCGGAGCGCTCTGGCCCGTCGTTCTCGTCGCCGCCGGCATAGTTTTGCTGGCGAGCGGCGTCGGCGGGCGGAGGTGAGCCTCGCCCGGTTGTGCACGAGGTGAACACGCGATACGGAGGCGGTTTCAGG
>JBLNDA010000019.1:0-14292 GCA_050261175.1 Clostridia bacterium | reverse complement strand
CGGATTCCATCGAGGAACTCAACGACTACCTGCGCCTGAGGTGCGAGGAGTATCTGGACAGGGAGCATCCTGAGATCCCAGGTGTTTCGATACGGGAGGCGCTTGAGCGCGAGAGGGGTTTACTCCTTCCCTTGCCGCGTCACGACCTCGAGTGCTGCCGGATCACGACCGCCAGCGTGAGCACGAGGTCTCTCTTCAAGTATTGAAACTGAAAGGCCGCTGCGATGCGGCCTTTCGCCAATGCAATAAGGGGCATGTAATTCTTTCCTAGTGGCACCTCTCTTTCGATTGCTCATTGGCGTTCTCATGACTCTTGCCACGGTTCTCGTGAGGCTGTGGTTCATGCTGGTGACCTTGGGCATGACCGCCACAGCAGCCCCCTCGTCGGAACATCAGGAAAGTGAACGCGCCGATGGCTAATAATCCAATGATCGTAGCAGCATCAAGGTTCATGTATTTTGCCTCCTTCGTCAGGCCTACTGGATATCCAATCCCAAGGCTGTGTCTCTTTATAGTTCCCTGTAGAAAGGGCCCCAAGTTACTAGGGCCCTACTTCACAAACTTCATAAGAATGTCCACGAGCTCTTCTATGGCTTCATCTCCTCGTTCGTCTTTAATCGCGTCGGCTACACACCCTCTCGTATGGCTCTCGAGCAGGACCATTCCGACCTTCCCAAGGGCGGCCCGGGCTGCCGCTATCTGGTGCAGGATGTCAATGCAATACTCATCTGCTTCTATCATCCGGTGGATGCCACGGACCTGCCCCTCGATGCGTCGAAGTCGCTTCAAGAGGTCTTCCTTATTTCGCTTCATAGTACATCTCTACCTCATCAATAGGAATCATTGTCCGGATGCGGACTGCTGGCTGTGCCACAAGCTGCTGTGTCATGAAGGGAATGAGCGTGGCACCCGGACCCGGCTTGAGATGGGCGCTTGCCGGGCAGGTCGCAGCAATCCAGTCCTTTACCATCGCCGAATTGCTTCCTATTCGCTTCCTCAAGTCTCCTCAAGAAATCCTTCCACCAGGTGAAGAAGCCCATATCTCATACCTCCGCTACTGATACATTACCCAGGTATGCTATTGTCCTTACCCTTAATGTATAACTTATCGCCGCGAGAGTCAAGAGGTTTTTGAAAGTCCAGCATGCTGCGTCCCTTGACATTGCATCAGAGCGGGTGTATATTCTTCTTGGATACAATACAGGTGTAGGGTATATGAGATACCCCAAATTGCGACTATAGTGGTGCGGTAAGTCTGCTGTGATCGCGAGCAGCCCCTAAACCTTTAGGGGTATTCAGAAAGGTTTCCAAGTGGTGTGGCCTGAAGCCCCGAGAGAAGGTTCGAGATCTGGAAATCGAAGGAGGAGATCTCAATGGGAACAAGAGACCTCGATAGCCGTTTGAAGAAAGCCGATTTACGGCTCATGGGAATGAGTTGCGCATCGTGCGCTTCCCGGATCGAAAGGAGTCTCAAGGTCCTGCCGGGGGTCGCAAGTGCCAGCGTAAACTTCGCTGCGGAGAAAGCAACAGTGGAATATGATCCGTTGAAGGTCACCATTCTCGATATGACAAAAGCCGTAGCTGACCTCGGGTATGACGCAATAGAAAGCACCGATGAGAATGGTTCCGATTCCGAGAAGGCCAGGCGCGAACGTGAAGTCAAGGTCCTCAGATTCTTTTTCGCCTCTGCAGCGATACTTTCCCTGCCACTTGTGGCATTCATGTTTGGAGATGTCTTTGGATTGCCTGTGCCTGGGTTCTTACGGAATAAGCTCTTCCAATTCGCCCTTGCTACGCCCGTTCAGTTCATAATAGGCTACCAATTCTACAGGGGTTCGTATCACGCCCTTAAGGCCCGAAGCGCCAACATGGACGTCTTGATAGCCATGGGGACTTCTGCCGCCTACTTCTATAGCGTAGCTGCTACCTTCTTTATCGAAGGAGACACATACTATGAGACCTCCTCGGTGATCATCACCCTGATAATCCTTGGCAGACTCCTTGAAGCAATCGCAAAGGGACGGACTTCGGAAGCAATCAAGAAGCTCATGGGGCTCCGAGCCAAGACCGCAAGGGTGATCAGGGAGGGCCGTGAGGTCGAAATACCGGTGGAAGACGTGGAGATAGGAGACCTTATCCTGGTGAGACCCGGAGAGAAAATACCGACAGACGGAATCGTAAAGGAAGGCCACTCTTCAGTAGACGAATCCATGATTACCGGGGAGAGCATCCCTGTGGATAAAGGACCTGGGGATACTGTTATCGGCGCCACTATAAACAAATATGGGGTATTTAGGTTTGAAGCCAGCAAGGTGGGGAAGGACACGGTCTTGGCCCAGATCATCAAGCTCGTTGAGGAGGCTCAAGGTTCAAAGGCCCCCATTCAGAGGCTTGCCGACCTCATTTCGGCTCATTTTGTGCCGGCGGTGGGTGTTATGGCCCTCCTGACCTTCGGGACATGGTACCTCTCAACCGGTGATTTTGCTTCCGCCCTCATTAATATGACGGCCGTTTTGGTCATCGCTTGCCCGTGCGCCCTGGGACTTGCCACGCCCACTGCTATCATGGTGGGCACGGGCAAGGGTGCAGAGCATGGTATTCTCATCAAGGGCGGTGAATACCTCGAGAAGGCTCACAAGATCGATACCATAGTCCTCGACAAGACCGGCACTATCACCAAAGGAACGCCCGAGGTGACCGACACAATATCGCTGAAAGAGGAGATCTTACCGGAGGAAATCCTCCGTATTGCGGCTGCGGCTGAAAGAGGCTCTGAGCATCCCCTGGGTGTGGCAATCGTGGAACATGTAACCACACTCGGCTTGGAGTTCGGCGAACCGGAGTCATTTGAAGCGCTTCCGGGCCGAGGAATAAGGGCAAGAGTCGAAGGGGAGCCCGTTCTCCTTGGGAATATGAGGCTCATGATGGAAAACAAGATAGCAAGTGGAAATGCCAGGAGGCTCTCCGATATGGTAACCTCCCTCGAGGACCAGGGGAGGACCGTAATGATCCTGGCATTGGATGGAGAAGCGGTAGGGGTCATAGGGCTGGCAGATACCATCAAGGAGCATTCAGCCGAGGCTATCACGGAACTAAAGCAGATGGGCGTCAAGGTCGTCATGATAACCGGCGATAACAGGCGGACGGCGGAGGCTATAGCAAAGAAGGTAGGTATAGACCAAGTCCTTGCCGAGGTCATGCCCGAGCATAAGGCCCGTGAAGTGGAAAACCTCAAGGCTCGGGGAAGAATCGTCGGCATGGTAGGCGACGGTATAAATGATGCTCCTGCCCTTGCTACCGCAGATATAGGAATAGCCATCGGGACGGGGACTGACGTGGCTGTGGAGGCGGCCGATATAACCCTGATGCGTGGCGACCTGCTTGGAGTCGTTGATTGCATACGACTCAGCCGAAAGGCCATGAGCATAATAAAACAGAACCTCTTCTGGGCCTTCGCCTATAACACGCTGGGCATTCCCATCGCAGCCCTGGGGTATCTCTCACCGATTCTCGCCGGTGCAGCAATGGCTCTGAGTTCGGTATCAGTAGTGACAAACTCCCTTCGACTGAGGGGGTTTAAACCCCGCAGGGACTGAAGGTGAAATCCGATGGATAGAAGCGTAAAGCATCTCAGGTGCGGCTGAAATCCATTTCTATAGGGGCTGTTCTTCCCTACATCATACCTAAAGACAGAGGGGCAGGGTTCCCCCGGCCCCTTTTGTACGACTGTCTTAAGTGTCTGAGTTTCATTGGAACTGTTTACCCAAGGCGATGTACGTTGACCGTACTTTCTAGCCGGTGCTATAATGTAAGCAGATAAAGATAAGCAAATTACTAAGCATTATATGGGGGCCATATAATGAAACTTTCCACGAAAGCAAGGTATGGTGTCCGTGCGCTGTGTGCACTGGCACTCATGTCCGAAGACGGCAAACCTGTTTCACTTGCGCGCCTCTCAGAGCGGGAGAATATATCAAAGAATTACCTCAACCTCATATTCCACAAACTCAGGAAATCCGGGTTCGTCGAGGCGGAAAGGGGACTTAACGGCGGATTCAGGTTGGCGAAGAGCCCTGCCGAGATAACGGTCGCCTCTGTAATTCATGCCCTGGATGGCCCTATCGCCCCTGTTGGGTGTCTCCTTCCTCCAGGAAAGAGCACCGCGAGTCGATGCAGGAGAAAGAGTGAGTGTTTGAGCAGGCCAGCGTGGGTGCGTCTTCAACACCAGATTGAGTTAGCCCTGGATTCGATCACCATCTATTCTCTAGTAAGGGGTGAAGATCCGACTTCCCCGGGGCTCGATGGATTCGGGATATAAGGAATTGTAACCCTATTCTGGGACCGGAGCTTGCTTTCTTGAACCGGTATTCTCGCATGCGTTATGCCGAGCGTGCTACATACCTCTTCGAACTGCCTTGCTATAACTCAAGGCCCGTTGTCCGTCCTCAGCTTGGGCATGACCAGACCGTCGCGCAGCCCCCGCTTGCGAAGGGCGTTCTTAAGCGCCCTTGCCGCATAGGAGGCTGTACAGGTTGTCTCCAGGTGGTAGTCGATAACCGGATGCGCCGAAGGGGCGAGGTCCTTAACGCCACCACGAGTGAGGTAGTAGATCCATGAAAAACCAAGCGGGGGTGCGCTGCGTGAAATTCCACGATGATCTGGATAAGCTCCCTCGCCCTGCTTGGACGCGTCACCCGAGCGCATCAACGGACCTCTCGGTTCAGTTCTGGCAGGCTCATGCGCCGCGAGAGGTGGAGCGTATTCTCTTTAGAACGCCATCTACGAAATCCACGATAGTGGGAAGGGAGAACAGGGCTTGCGTGGATGTTCAACTGGGCGCAACACCTGACGGTACTGGGTGACATAGAGCGGCTTCCAGAGAAAAGAAGGCCACAGTTGCTGCCACCCAGCACCTGACGCGGCGGTCGCGTGGCTTGATCTGCGCCTGGCGGGAGCAGCGGAGTACGTGGGCGTTGACGTACCCACATCATGAGGAGGAGTTTCTCGTGTTGCGTCGAACAGATGAATACACCGATGATAAACGTTTAACGTTCAACCTTTTGGGGGTGATTACATGCAAGTGCTGGATAAAGCCACGAAGACACATGGCCGCGTGCAGTATCACATACGTTGCAAGCCTGGCGACGTCGGCAAGTACGTTCTGCTCCCAGGCGACCCCGCTCGAGTGGAACGTATCGCGCAGCACCTCGAGAACCCGGTCAGGGTTGCTTATCACCGTGAGTTCCTGACCTATACGGGTAGTTACAAGGGGATAACCGTTTCGGCCACTTCAACCGGGATCGGCTGTCCATCTGCAGCTATTGCTGTCGAAGAGCTTGCTAATATCGGAGCGGAAGCGTTTATCAGGGTGGGGAGCACGGGTGGTCTGCAGGAATTCCTTCAGATAGGGGACCTCGTGATAAGCGAAGGTGCGATGAAGTGCGAAGGCACGTCGGTTTTTCACGTCCCCGACACGTTTCCTGCTGTGCCGAACTTCGGTCTCACCTATTGCCTCATCAAGGCTGCAGACATACTCAAGACGGAACGCAGTTTTAGGTACTATACGGGCATCACGGCGTCAAGCTCCTCCTTCTATGGCGAAACCCAGGAGTTCATCAGGAAATTGAACGCGCTCAAGGTCCTCAGCATCGAAATGGAGGCGTCAGCCATATTCACTGTGGCGCGCCAGCGAGGACTCAAGGGTGCGATGATTTCTGCCGTGTCAGGAAACATGATTACGGGCGACGTTATCTACGAGGGAGAGAATCCTGGTCTCGTTAAGGGGTGGGAAGATGAGATCGCTGTTGCGCTAGAGGCCATCTACCTGCACGAGCAGGGTGTTTTCCTCCGTTGAGCCGTTGAACCGCTGGGGCCAGGTCCACTGGCGTTTTCCGAAGTACCCGAGAAATCGCAGCCACGGGCCACGGCACTGTCTCCATGCTGTGGTGCGACGCAGCCCGGGAGGAGCGGGGAGGCCGGGGGGCTGGGCGCAGTCTGCCCTTGCCAGGCATCCCGACCTCGTTCTCCCGACCTCGTTCCGGGAATTGAAGGAGATAGGTTAGGCCAGGCGCTGTGATGGATTGCTGCAGGCGGCGCTTGGTAATGGAGGTGCCATCGTGGAGGCGCCCGAGGTGTGTGTCCGTCACGTGTCGAAAAGGTTCGCGTCCCGAGACGGCGTTGTTGAAGCTCTCAAGGACGTTTCGTTCGACGTCAGGCGTGGCGAGTTCCTGAGCATCGTCGGACCGTCGGGGTGTGGGAAATCAACGCTGCTGCGCATCATCGCCGACTTGTTGCCGCCCAGCGAAGGATCGGTAACCGTACGGGGACGTTCGCCGGCAGAAGCCAGACGCAATGTGGAGTTCGGCATGGTATTCCAGGACTCAGCTCTGCTGCCGTGGCTTACGGTGCTCGACAATGTCTGTATACCCATGCGGATTATCAAGTCTGGGCAGCATCCGGGCGATTACAAGGCTCGTGCGCTGGAGCTGCTCGAACTCGTCGGTCTTGCCGGCTTCGAAAGGGCCTACCCCGCACAGCTTTCCGGTGGCATGAAGCAGCGGGTATCCATTGTCAGGGCGCTTCTCTACCAGCCCTCCATCATCCTCATGGATGAGCCGTTCGGCGCGCTTGATGAGTTCACTCGAGACCGCCTCAATGTCGAGCTTCTCAAAGTGTGGCAGAGAACAGGGCCGACGGTGATATTCGTTACCCACAACATTTTCGAAGCTTTGTTTCTTTCCGATCGTGTCATCGTCATGTGCTCGCGGCCGGGCACCGTCATCCAGACGATCGAGGTGCCGTTTGGCAGGCCCCGCAAGTTCGAGGTGAAGCAGGACATAGACTTTATCCGCATGGGTGCCCAGATTCGAGAAAGCCTTGGAGGTAACGTGGATGACTCGCACCTTCACTAGAACCTTGTCGGGCATGCGCCGGTACGCTGCTCCCGCGCTTGCGTTCCTCTTTACTCTGGGTCTCTGGGAAACCACAGCCAGGTTAACCAACCTTCCCGCGTATGTGTTGCCGACCCCAAGCGTGATTGCCGAGCGGTTGTGGGTCGAGCGGGCCGTCATGCTCTCACATACGTTCTACACCATGGCGGAAGCGGTCTGCGGGTTTGTGCTTGGAGCCGGGCTTGCGTTCCTGGCGGCCACAGCGTTTGTTCATTCAACCTTCCTCGAGCGGACGTTCTATCCGTGGGCGATCGTTCTCGAAACCGTGCCCATCATTGCGATAGCTCCGCTGTTGACTTTGTGGTTAGGCTTTGGCATGGGCCCGAAGGTGGTGATCGCAGCCATAGTGTGCTTCTTCCCTGTTCTTGTGAACAGCGTGCGCGGGCTGCGTGCTCTTGACCCGGGAGCTCTCGAGCTCTTTCGACTGCTGTCGGCGAGCCGTTGGGACGTCTTCAGGTACTTGAGGTTTCCATCAGCGCTTCCTTACTTGTTTGCGTCTCTCAAGGTCTCGAGCACCTTGAGCGTGATCGGCGCAGTGGTGGGGGAGTTCACCGGTGCGGACCGCGGGATCGGCTACATGGTTGTTTCAGCCGGCTACCGCATGGACACTCCACAGTTGTTCGCTGCGATTGTGTTCTCCTCCGCAGCCGGCATCGCATTCTTCTACATTGTGGCACTGGTTGAACGGCTGTGCCTGCGGTGGCCCGGTGCGCTTGCAGAAGGTTGAAGGGAAGACTGAAGCCGGGCTGTCGGTGTCCGGGAGACCTAGGCAGCGTAGCAAATACAAGACAACAGAAAGGAGTGCAGGGGTGATGCGTTGGAGCAGGTTCGCGGCAGTGGTTCTTCTGGTTGCGTGTGTCACGTTGATGCTGACGGGTTCAACAAGCGCAAATCGCAAGTTTACGTTGCGCCTTCCGTGGATCGTCAACTCACAGTTCGCCGGAGTGTACGTTGCGCTCGATAAAGGCTTCTTCGCGGAAGAAGGCATCGACCTGGAAGTAAGGCCGGGCGGGATCGACAAGAACAGCATAACGCTTGTGGCGGCCGGGGCTGACGATTTCGGTCTCCATGATGCGGGGTCGCTCATCATGGCGCGACGGCAGGGTATGCCACTCAAAGCGGTGGCGGCATTCTTCCAAAAGCACCCCGGTGGTCTCATGATGCTGAAAAGCTCGGGGATTACCCAGCCAAAGGATCTCATTGGAAAGCGCCTTGGATATCAGGAGGGAGGTCCGTTCACCCTCGTCAAGGCGATGTTTGAGAAGGAAGGCGTTCCGCTGAACAAGGTCAAGCTGGTGTCGGTAAAGTACGACATTTCACCTCTCCTCACGGGGCAGATCGATGCCATGACGGTCTATGTAACAAGTGAGCCGGTGACCGCGGAGGAGAAAGGTTTCGAAGTGACCACGATACTACCGTACGACTATGGCATCAAGACCTTCTCCGAAGTCCTGTTCACTCGCGACAAGATAGTCGCAGAGCACCCCGACGTGGTGCGGGGTATGGTCCGCGCTCTGAGGCGCGGGTGGGAGTATGCCATCAACAACCGCGAGGAAGCCATCGAGATCCTGAGCAAGTACGACAAGACCATTGACAAGAAGCGCGAGATGGGGCAGCTTGTGCGCGAGATTCCGCTCATGATCACCGAGGATACGAAGAAGCACGGCCTTGGCTTCATGAGTCGCGAAGGTTGGTCCCAGGTGCAGGAGATCTTCTATTCTCAGGGACAGCTGGACAAGAAGATTGACATCGATACGGTGTTTAGCACGGAGTTTCTGGACCTAAAGTAGCTGGTCTGGAGCTTTGTGTCCCGATGATGGCGGGTTGCTTTCTCTCGCGACTCTGGCAGCTCTGGTGACTCTGGCAGTCTGGCGGGCGGGCGCAGCCCATGAGTGCGCTGGCCAGGCAGTGAGAGGCATGAAAGGTCCTGCGGGTGGGCGACAGTGGAGTGGTGCCTGCGCACGCGGATCATCCGGTACGGGTCGCAGGCTCGGGAGACCGTTGCTCCGTGTTCTGGTATGGCTGATTCGGGCTACGGACGACACTACGCAGCTTCAACGCCACGCAAATACGGCGCAATACATGGTGTACCATGCATCAGGCCGTGCGGCTGCGGGGTCAACGGTCTCCTGCTTCCGCCCTATGTTTGGGCCGACAGGCTGCTCAGGGGACACGGCGTGTACTGCACCAGGCTGCGACCACGAGATACTTCGGCGTGAGCGGTCTTGCATGGCTGCAGAAGGCGGCGGTAGGGTTGCGACTTAGCGGCGAGGGTGAGGCTTTCTGTCCAGCCCTTTCTGTTCAGCCCGGCTGAAGCATACGGTTATGCAGGAAAACACGGCAGCGAGGCGATAAGATGACCGGCATGTCAGCGTCAATGTCAGGGTCACTTGAAGAGTGGGCTCACATGCTCCCCAAGGTCGACCTTCACGTGCACCTTGAAGGGTGCGTCCGGCCTCAGACCTTCCTGGAGCTTAGGCGGGGCGGTTCACGCGGGCAGCAGCGTGAGTGTGCAGGTCCTAAGAGCCTGGAGTCTGTTTCGTCGAAGATGCAGGTGGACGGAACTGAAAGATCGCTCGCTGATTACCTTAGGAAGATCGAGTTCGTTTACCAGGTCACGCAAACTCCTGAGGCCCTCAGACGTATCGCGTTCGAGGCGGTGGCTGGTGCGGCAGGTGAAAACGTGGCATACATAGAATTACGTGGCGGGCCTCTCTTGCATACGAGGCGAGGGCTTGCCGCTGCTGATGTTATCGCTGCAGTCCTGGATGGCATGCACGAGGCATTCGAAGTTTTCAAAGTGTCCGGGGGGTTCATCGTGGCAGCTCTCCGAGATCATCCTCCTGAGGACAACGTTGAGCTAGCAAGGGTTGCGGTGAAGTTCAAAGACAGGGGCGTGGTCGGCTTCGATCTCGCGGGGAACGAAGATGGTTATCCTTGCTCCGACCATGCCAGGGCGTTCGCTATTGCCAGGGAAGGCGGATTGGGGATCACGGTGCATGCTGGAGAAGCTGCGGGTGCGGATAGTATCCGGGATGCGGTGCTCGTTCTTGGTGCTCAGCGAATCGGCCACGGAATTCGCCTTGCGGAGGACAGGCATGTGCTTGAACTCGTAAGAGAGAACGCCATCCCACTGGAGATGTGTCCAACGAGCAACGTGCACACCCAGGCGGTGCGGTCCCTCGCAGAGCATCCCTTGAAGTCGTACTTGGAGGCCGGTGTGCGAGTGACCATTAATGATGATGACCCCCAGACCTCCCGCACGAACATGGCGCGCGAAGTGGCTCTCGCAATGAAGGTGCTCGGGCTTGCGCGAAACGAAATCGTAGAGTGCATGAGGACGGCTACAGACCACGCGTTTGCCTCTGAGGCTGAGAAGGCGAGACTCCGGACTCTCCTCGCGGGGTTTCATTCTCCTGGCAACATGTCAGGTGACAACATGTCAGGGTCGGGAGGGTTGAGCGACGGCACACGTACCTCGCGCGAAGCCGGCAGCAAGCATTCGTCGAGCGAGAACGTCCCTAACTGAGAGCGTGAAAGAGTGGCTGCTAAAGGCGATTGCGAATGGCAGCATCGACAGGAGCGGTAAGCTTCCGCCGGAAACAGAGCTGGCCGAAATGGCGGGCGTAAGTCGCGGGACGATCGGCCGGGTTCTGTCCATGTTGGAACAGGAAGGGCTTGTGACCAGGCGGCACGGGCTCGGTACGTTCGCACATCCAAAAACTGCCCTGATATCCAGCAGAATAGACTACTCGGAGGAGTTCACGCGACTCATCGCCAATAACGGTTATACACCCGGGATCGAGTACATCGGGACTCGAGAGACGGAGCCTGAACCGAAGGTCGCACGCTACCTGTGCTTGAAGCCTGGCGAAACGGTGCTTGAGATAAGAAAGGCTTTCCGCGCTGATGGCGTGCCGATTATCTGGTGTAATAACATCGTCCCGAAGAAAGCGGTTCTGGAGCCGTACGAAGAGGACGAGCTAAAGCGCCAGGTCTACGAGTTCCTTGAGGCGCGCTGTCACATAGAAGTTGCGTACGAGGTCGTGGAGATCGTGCCTGTCCTTGCAGGAAAGGAGGTCGGGGCCGACCTGCGGTGCGATCCGAACACACCCTGTCTGTTGATAGAGGCGCTGAGCTTTGATGCGCACAACGATCCCGTCATGTTCTCATATCAATACTATAGAGAAAACAAGATCCGGTTCAAAGCGGTGAGGAAGTTCCGGCGATAGGTTGGCCCGGCCCCTCGAATTCACCTGCATGTTGGCAGATTCGGGTTTCATCGGTCTCTTCAGAAAGGCAGAGCAAACGCCTATGGATGACGCGCGAATACTGGTCAGGAATGCTGAAGCCATCGTCACCATGGATCCAGACCGAAGGGTCATCAAGGAAGGGTTCGTGCTCACGCATGGACCCACGATCTGCGCGATCGGTGAAGAGCGTGAGCTTTCCAGAAGGCCAGAACTGCTGAAGGACGTTACCCGGACGATAGATGCGTCTGGTTGTGTGGTCCTTCCGGGCCTCATCAATACCCACCACCATCTTTATCAGACGCTCTTCAGATGCGTGCCCGCAGTCCAGAACTCCGGCCTCTTTGATTGGTTGGCCACCCTATATCCCATGTGGTCTCATCTTACCCCGGAGATGGTATACACCAGTGCTAAGGCCGGCATCGCTGAACTCATCCTTTCCGGATGCACGACGACGTCAGACCTTTTCTACGTGTATCCGTCGTCAGCCCCGGCCGGCCTCCTTGACGAAACGATCAGGGCTGCCGCGGAGATGGGCATACGCTTTTACCCTAGTCGGGGCGCGATGACAAGGGGCAAGTCAAGGGGCGGGCTGCCCCCGGATGAAGTCGTTCAGGATGAGGATACCGTGCTGCGGGACTACGAGCGCGTGGTTGCGGCCTACCACGACGCGTCTCCCTTTTCTATGTGTCGGGTTGCGCTGGCGCCGTGTTCCCCGTTCTCCGTGACGACAAGTCTCCTGAAAGACACGAAAGAGTTTGCGCGGAGCCGGGGGCTCTTGTGTCACACGCACCTTGCAGAGACCGAAGACGAAAACCGCTACTGTGCGGAGCATTATGGGGTACGTCCCGTGGACTACCTGGATGAGGTTGGCTGGCTCGACGGGCTGACGTGGGTCGCCCATGCGGTCTATTTGAGCGAGCGAGAAATCAAGCGGCTTTCCTCGTCTGGAACGGCAGTGTCGCACTGCCCCACCTCCAATATGAGGCTGGGGTCCGGCGTGGCTCCCGTCGCAGATATGTTGGCGGCAGGGGTGACCGTGAGCCTCGGCGTAGACGGCAGCGCAAGTAACGATTCATCGAACCTTCTCAACGAAGGGCGTATGGCCATGCTCCTACAGCGTGTGGCAAGGTGCGACGCGAGCGCTCTCGGAGCGTCGGACGTCCTGGAACTGCTGACCATTGGGGGTGCACGCACTCTCCGCTGGGATGATGCCCTGGGTTCGCTTGAGCCAGGCAAAGCTGCGGACCTCATCGCGATCGATCTGAGCGAGATCCAGTACGCGGGCGCAGGGTGGGATCCTGTTGCCGCGGTTGTTTTCTCACACCCGGGGCGGGTCAAGCTGTCGCTCATAAACGGTAAGGTCGCAGTGGAAAACGGAGCACTGGTGAACATTGATATTCGAGCCCTTGCAAGGCAACAGAACTCGCTCGCGGCTTCGTTGGCAGCACGCTGTTAGGTCCGAATGGGTTCGAAGTGGTCTGCAGCAGTCGAAGCAGCGGTCGAACTCGTGGCCGCACCGCATCAGGGTCTGTCGTGGCATGTGGCCAGGGCTAGACCGCTTTACGTCAGGGTCTCTAGTCAGATCGAACCGGCCGGGCTCCGTCGGCTCGTCATCTCGCCGCATTCTGCCGGCCGGTTAGCTGGTTTCATGTCGGTCCAAGCTCAGTGAGGGTGCGTTAGTTCTCGCCCCTCTTCCAGTAGTTACCGGGTTGCCGGTGATTGCACGAGGGGTGTCAAAATCCGGCCACTGGCCGGACGGGCCGGATTTTGTCGAGGCGCCCAGCTTGGGGCGCCGTCTCCGAGTGCAACACCGGCAACCCCTCCCAAGAGTCGGGAGCATTCTTGCACCCCCACTTAGTTGCCTGCATACTCCCCCAGGGCCTCAAGCAGCCGGCTCACCTCTTCGGCCGTGTTGTAGGGCGCGATGCCGACCCTCACGACGCCGCCGCTCTCGGTGAGGCCGAGGCGCTTGATGAGGGCCGTGGCGTAGAAGTCGCCATGCCAAACGAAGATCCCCCGGTCTCCGAGGAATCTGGCGACGTCCGCCGGGTGCCTCTCCGCTATGGTGAACGACACGGTTGGGGTCCGCTCACCATGAGCCGGAAGCCCGTACACGGTCACTCCGGGGATCGAGGCCAGCCCGTCCATAAGCATGGCAAAGAGCGGTCGCTCATGGAGTTCGATGGCGGCGGAGCCTGCAAGGATGCGCGACCTTCGACCTGCGGGCTCTTTCGCCTTGTGATCAGCATCCGGTGGTTGCGCGGCGCCAGGTTCCGGTTGAGGTGCGCTGGCCTCTAGTGTGGCGGCGCCTTTGCTCGCGCCCTCAGGGAGGCCCGCTGCCTGCCGCTGAGCCGTAGTCCCGAGATCAGCCTCCTGAACCGCGGTCCCGAGATCAGCTATGAACTCTATCGCCTCGATGACACCGGCTATGCCCTCGTGGTTGAGCGTGCCTGTTTCGATCTTATAAGGAGGCGCCGGGCTCTGCGGACGTACCTTATAGGTGGCGAGGCGCTCGAACGCGTCGCGGCGACCATAGAGAATGCCTATGTGCGGCCCGAAGAACTTGTACGCCGAGCACAGCAAGAAGTCGCAGCCGATATCACGTACGTCGATGGTACCGTGCGGCGCGTAGTGAACCGCGTCAACCACGCACACAGCCCCGACGGAGTGGGCGAGGGAAGACGCGCGCTTCACGTCGTTGATAGTCCCGACCGCATTGGATGCGTATCCCAGCGCCACCACCCTAGTTCGCCCGCTGATCGCCTGTTCCAGGTCGTCGTAGTCAAGCGTGCACTCGGGCACGTTCACGCGCACGGACCTCACGACAGCGCCTCTTTCCTCGAGGGCCTGCCAAGGGCTGCGGTTTGCCTCGTGATCGAGGTCTGTGATGACGATTTCATCACCGGGCGCGAGCGCACGCCCCAGGGCGCGCGAAAGAGCGAAATTCAACGTGGTCATGTTCGGGCCGAAGGCGATCTCGTCAGCCGAAGCCGCGCCCAGCATGTCCGCTACGCCCCGGCGCGCGGCGGCTATGATCTCGTCCGTCCGGCGACTCGTCGTGAACTCGCCATGGCAATTGGCGTTCGCTT